>NBLJ01000116.1 GCA_002084545.1 Desulfobacteraceae bacterium 4572_123
GTTTATGACACAGGTTAAATATAATGCGTTTACTCTTCCCCAAAAACCGCTGAATACGGCATTGAAAAAAAAGGAAAAATTATTTCAAATTTTTACACAGATTGCCGGAAAGCCTTTAATAGGAAACAAAATTACTAAAAAAATTAAGCCGAATAATAACTTTAATATAAAAGAATCTCTAACGGAGTTTAAATCATCCGGCACAAACCAAATTGCGGATCTTATCGGTACAGATAGGACAGATGCCTTTGATTTTTTATTACTGGCATATTTAGACAGTGCCGGTTATTCTGAAAGAAGCAAACGAAAATCTCCTCAAAAACAATTTCACGCCATACTTGAACGCTATATTTTTGTAGTAAAAAAGATTCAACATGTAATTGAAGGCTCCGAATCAAATCTGGCAACTGCTGATATCATTCAAGGGGATGCGCGTTTAATGGAACTTGCGGATCAAAGCATTGATGGTGTTTTATTTTCACCGCCGTATAGTTTTGCAATTAATTACCTTGCAAATGATTCCTTTCACCTAAATTTTATGGGAGAAAATATTGAAGATCTAAAGGAAAAGATGATCGGTCTCAGGGGACGAACTATTAAAGAAAAATACAGCTTGTATGTTAAAGATATGGATAAGGTCCTTTCTGAATGCGCCCGTGTATTAAAGCCTTCACGCTTTTGCACAATAATTGTTGGAACAAATGATAATCAACTTAGTAAGGCGCTTAATATTCCCAAAGAACAAGTAACAGGGCTCCATAAAATATTCATTGATTTGGCTTCGAAACAATATATTATTTTTTTAAAGTTGATGTAAAAATACCCTCGACGTGATGCAAGCTTAGAGTCAAACCTTCTACCTTTAACGAGGTCTGAAATTACAGGTTTCGTAAAAGACTGCGTCCGGGCCGAGTGCCTGTATGTTCAGCATTATCTACAACCAGTGTGCCGTTAACAACGACGTATTCTATCCCCTGAGCATAGGCTAACGGTTTTTCATTGGTAGATACGTCGATCAAATGGTTATAATCAAGTACTACCACGCTTGAAATCAATATAAATATCAAGCCATAACAAAGGCCGGGCGTATTGACGCCCGGCCTTGATGTTTGGGTTGTGCTATTCTTTAACGTTATGACTCAAACCACCAGCGCTCAGGGAGTTTACATCCGTCCATTTCAATGTTTGCCGCTACGTTTTCATGTGGAAACAGGGGAATGACAGAGGCTCCCTCGTCACGGACAATACGCTGCATCTCCACATACATTTCGCGCCGTTTTTTCTCATCGAGTTCAGCGCGGGCCGTCTTCAACAGCTCATTGAACCGATCGTTTTGCCAAAAACCCTCGTTCCAGTTTGAATTAGCCGCATATGTAGTAGAAAACATCCAATCTTCAGTCGGGCGGCCCCACCAGTATGAGAAGCACCATTCTTTTTTCAGCCACACATCACTCCAATACCCATCATTCGGCTCCCGTATCACCTTAATGTTTATACCTGCTTTAGCAGCTTGTTCTTTGTAGAGAATCGCCACATCAACAGCACCGGCAAATGCCGCATCGGCCGCATGCAGATTGAAGGTATGACCCGTTACCCCGGCTTTTTTAAGATGGTACTTCGCTTTATCAGGATCATATTTCCTTTGGGGCAGTTCAGAGGCAAAGTAACGGTTTGCCGGTGATATCGGATGGTCATTACCAATGGCCCCGTACCCGCGCATAACCGTTTTCAGCAGTTGCTCACGGTCTATGGCATATTTCAAGGCCAACCGGACATCATTATTGTTATAGGGCGTTAAATCGCTGTGCATCGGGATAGTAAAATGCTTTGTCCCCGTGGTTTTCACAATCTGAATTCCAGGACTTTTCTTCAGCAAATGAACGGTCTTCCTATCACATCGAATGATCACATCGACCTGCCCGGTCTGCAGTGCGGTGGTCCTGGCATTAACATCATTTATCAACGATTACCTTAACAGGTGATTTAGAGTCTTTTCCCCTATGGTGGTTGATGGAAAAGATCACATCATTGGCGTCCATGGTTTTGCCATTGTGAAATTCCACGCCCTTGCGAAGATTAAAAATCCATTTCTTAGCATCAGGTGTGGATTCCCAGCTTACGGCTAATTCAGGAATGGCCTTGGACTGGTAGTCAATTTCAACCAGGCAATTCCTGAGTTGCCAGGAGAGACTTTCCGGGTGGAAGTTAACAATCTTTGCAGGATCTATTGAATCGGATGTCTGAGCACCGGGAAGCCCAAGCCTTAGACGCCCTCCTTTTTTGGGCTTTGCTGCACGTGCATCAGTGGATAGCAACGCCGGGGACAGGGCAGCCGTAATCCCTAATGCAGATACGCGAGCCAAAAACTCGCGGCGACTAACCCTTCCCTGTGTGAATAAATTTTCTAATCTTTTGAATTCTGACATGATCCCCCCTCCTTTTTGTATAGACTGAATACCATCAATATTCAGCCGGTTAATCGCTCAGGATTTGCGCCCGACCAATAAAACGTGTGTAACTACGCCATTCAAATTTGCCTGAGCGGTTTTGAAAATTACAAACTTCGTAAAAGATTGCGTCCGGGCCGAGCGCAACGTGTGTTTTTCCTTTACATGGTGGGTGAGAAAGTGGATCATCCCGGCATAGCTGGGCCGGTATGGCAGTTTATCCCTCAATGGGCCATCCAGCGAACTGCTGGGAATATCGCCCTCCAGACTAAAGAGAGGATGGCGAACCATCTCGGCAACATGCTCTTCCGTAAAGACGAGTGCAAGCGCTAATAGATGGTCAAGACCTGAACCGGCTGCCACGAGAATGTCGAAATAACAATCCCATACGTCTTTCTTCCATAAGTCTGCTATCTCAAAAAAATTTTTACCGGCGATTTCAGGAAACTGCCTGCTTTGCATGATATGCACGCGATCCCACTCCCCTCGATGGATAAATCGCCAATATCGGTCACACTCATTCCGAACGTTGCTGCGTACCTTGGGATCCTGCAGCAATTTTGCAGTCCGTTCAGGGCCTCCGGTTCGCACCCAGGGCGGCAGGATGGCAGCCAGGCAGCCAAAACCATCCTCCAACCCGACACAGTCGGTCTGTATATTCAGGCCATCACGCCTGGCCTGTTCAATCGTTTCAACCGCCCGTTGCCATGCCCCTTCCTCGGCACCGGTATTGTATCTGACGTTCAGATGCGACACCTCGCCCCGCGTACCGCTTAAATTCACGATCTCGATAAATTCTTCAATAGCGGTCTGTAACGATTCAGCATAGTTTCGGAGATGGCTGGCATAGTACCCATCGTATTCACCCGCCACCTTAGCCAATCCTATTATCTCTTCGGTTGAAGCCAGACGCCCGGGTTCATATTCCAACCCGGTAGAAAGACCCAAGGCACCCGCCTCCATGGCCTCACGTACATGGTTTTTCATGGCACCCATCTGCTCTTTGGTGACATCGGAGCTTTTCGTAGAGCCTCCGATTCCGACTGATTCGCGTATGGCACCATGACTTACAAACCATGCAAGATTGCAAGACGTTCCCATCCGGCTGATGGCATCAAGATACTCGGCAAAGGTGGACCAGGTGATGGGTCCTTCGTAGCAATACTCTCGTAAACGGTTTGCCACATATTCACGGGACAAATCACTCGCTGGTGCGTTGCCGATGCCACAGTTGCCGACAATTTCAGTGGTAACGCCTTGACGGATAGTGCTCTGGACCGTGGGGTTTGTATGAATGGTCCAGTCAGTATGACTGTGACAGTCGATAAAACCGGGACAGACGATCTTTCCATCGGCATCGATGATACGCGCAGCTTGAGCATTGTGCAGACGCTCCACCGCCACGATGCGGTCATCCTCAATCATCACATCAGCAGGGTATAAGGGATTACCGGTTCCATCGGCTACCCAGCCATTACGAATTAAAATATTCATACATCGTCCTTTCTTCCATGTTAGAATACCTTTATAAAACCTCGTTTTCCACCTCTGAAATAGAGCGATTGAGTATCGAGACAATCTTATCAATCTCTTCTTTTTTAATTATAAAAGGCGGTGCTATTAAAATATGATCGCCTCGAATGCCATCAACGCACCCTCCCCCCGGATACAGTATCAATCCTTTCTCAAACGCTTTTTTTGCAATCAAAGCGGCGATTTCCCCACACTCGTTGGAATAAAATGGTTCCCTGGTTTTTTGATCTTTGACAAATTCAATACCCAATAAAAATCCTTTACCCCTAATTTCTCCTACAATGTTATGTTTATACAACGTTTTCAACTGATCCAGAAGATATCCGCTGAGGTTATTAACATTTTCAACCAAACGATGTTTCCGCATGTATTCAATCACCTTGACCCCCACGGCACCTGCCATCGGGGTCCCGGAATAGGTATGACCGGGTGCAAATATTCCCTTTTTCCCGCCTTTTAGAACACGAAAAATTTTATCTGAAATAATGATTCCCGCCAGGGGGTAGTATCCGGCGCTGGCACCTTTTGCGAAAACAATCATATCCGGAGTCACATTCCAGTGTTCAATGGCAAAATCCAGCCCCGTGCGGCCGAAGCCTGTCATCACCTCGTCAGCAATCAACAGGATGTCGAACTCATCACAAATCTCTCTGATGATCTTATAGTATTCGGGCGGAGGGGATACTGCACCGGCAGAGGCGCCGACAACAGGTTCGGCAATAAATGCACTGATATATTCCTCTCCAACCATTTGAATGGTTTCTTTCAAACGATAAGCGCAGGCAATGTTGCAAGTTGGATATTTTTTGTTTTCAGGGCATCTATAGCAATTGGGAATGGGTATCTTCGGGTATGGCAAGAGAGAATTTACAAAATTTCTTCTGCGCTGGATATGCCCACTCATGGACAGTGCGCCCATGGTGATACCATGGTAACTCAACCAGCGTGAGACAACGAGTTCCTTTCTAACCTGGTTTTTCTCTAAATAGTATTGATGGGCTATCTTGGCAGCCATTTCAGTGCCTTCGGAGCCGCTGGAAACAAAAAAAACACCTTCGAGACCTTTTGGCGCCATTTCGGCAATGAGTGTCGCCAGATTTTCACTCGGCAGACTGGTAAAATGGGATCTGAAAACATAAGCGACTTTCTCCGCCTGTGCAGCATATGCTTCGCCGATTTCCTTGACGCCATGGCCAATATTACACACCACAGGTCCAGAGGTTCCATCGATGTACTTCTTGCCGGATGTGTCATAAAGGTAAATTCCTTCACCCCTTGCAACGGTTGGTGCAATTGACTTCAAGTTGTAATGTAAAAAATGGCTCTGTTCGATATCATTTTTCATGTTTACCTGTCCTTTTTGAACTGTCGATTCATTTTACTAAAACGTTTCAGTGATAAATTAAAAAAATATAATTTCGATTTATTATCGTTTATATCCGTATTCGTGATAGCCACAAGTTTTACGAATAATGAGTTCTGCATCCAAAACGATCTTTTCCACCATTCGCGGAACCCTTTTTTCGATCTGATTAACAAGAATATTTACACCCATGGTACCCATTTCATATTTTTTTTGACATATTGTTGTAAGCTCAATGCCTGTCAAGGCTCCGATTTCGATGTCATCAATACCCATCAGGGAAATATCTCCCGGAATTTCCAATCCTGAGCGCAATATCGCCTCACGAGCGCCAAGTGCCATATTGTCATCGTGAGCGAAAATGGCACTGGGTGGATTTTTACTCTTCATCAGTCGTTCAGCAATCAGAAATGCCTCCTGTCGTGAATATTTTCCCTCTTTTATATATCTTGGGGGAATTTTTAAGCCTAAATCTTTTAATGCGGCTTTGCAGCCTTTAAGACTGGCGATGGCATTGGAAGCATTCAGCGCTCCGGTGATTATAGCGATTTTATCGTGACCAAGTCTCCAGAGATGCTCAATACCTTTATATCCGGCGGAATAATTGTCCATAATAATATATTCGGTTTTATTTCCTAAAGAAGGGATCAGGGGTATTCGATTGATACAAACAAAGGGAATTTTTTCATCAATAAGAAAATCAAAATGAAAGGCTTCCGCCACCGCGGTTGAAATGATTATTCCATCGACACCACGGGAACGGAGGGTGTTAAGATATTCTTTTTGAGTTTCTAAATTCCCGTTTGTTGTGCATAGTATGGTATTATAACCATATTGTCTTGCAGTCTCTTCAACTCCTTTTGCCAATTCTGCAAAAAAATGATCCGATATATCGTTGACTACTAATCCGATTATATAGCTCCGTTTACTGACCAGTGCTTTTGCCACAAGGCTTGGCCGATACCCGTTTTCCCTTGCAATTTTAATTATTTTTTGCCGTTTTTCACTGCCGATTCCGGGACGATTGTTTAATGTCATCGAAACTGCGGATACGGAAACATTCGCCATTTTGGCAATGTCTTTAATGGTTGCTCGTTTACCCGTCATTTTTAAAAACCCCGGCAGCATCGAAAAAATTATAGATTTATAAATTTTGTAGGAATATTTGAAAAATATACTGAAACGTTTTAGTTACATAAAACGAATTTTTATGTGTGTCAAGAAAAAATTTCATGGAAACACTGGGCCGTGGAAAAGCCGGGGACAACTGGTACTCTCGGATGCATAACTATTGTCTGGCCGAAAATTCAGATACTTTTGATAAATCAGGTGGTATTATCAACTATTTGTTCCCTTGAAGATAAGTTGATAGCTTTCAGCAGTTAGCCGTTAGCCGTTAGCTAAAAGAATCCTTTATTCTCCACGCCGGCGCTGGTATAAAGCTCCTGCCATGCCTGGCGAAGGTTTACACGGGCCGAGGCAAGGCGGCTTTGCGCGGCAACAAGGTCGCGCTGGGCCTGTTTCAGTGTGACCAGACTTGCCTGTCCGGCCCTGTATTCCTTTTCCACAAGATCCCGGTTTCGGCCTACAAGATCGGCATTTTCGCGTTGAAGGAGGAGTTCGGCCTGGTCGGATTTTACTTTGGCGACAGCTTCCAGCACTTCGCTGACGGCCTGAATCCGGACACTTTCAAGGTTGCTTTCAGCTTCCCTGTGGGCGGCTCTTGCCTCGGCCACTTTAGCCCGGGTGAGACCGCCTGCAAAGATGTTGACATTGACCATTGCGGCTATCGTTGTGCCGAAGTCGTCTCCTTCAAAGCCGGCGTCACCTGTACGGTCGCCATTGTAACCCGCGGAAAGGTCAATGGTGGGGAAATATTCCCCCTGTACGGATTTGAGCCGGGCCCTGGCGGCATTTTTTGTCGCTTCGGCCTGAAGAATATCCGGCCGGTTTGTTTTAGCGCTTTGCATAAAATCCCGGGCTTCGGGCTCGGTGATATCTTTTACCGTTTCCGCGTCCATCCGGGCGAGTTCGACCTTTTTTGCAAAATCCGGATCCTGGGAATCTAAAAGCGCGGCCAGCCCGAACATGGCCACTTCATAGCTTTGTTTTGCGCTGATGACGTTGGATCTTGCCGCATTTTGGCCCACCTGGAAATTAAGCACGTCAGAGAGTGATCCCGTGCCGATCTCCCTGCGGATTCCGGCTTCCTGGGCCTGCCGTGCAAAAAATATTTCATCGGCTTTGGCAATGGCAACATTTTCACGGGCGAGCATGGCTCCGTGGTAGGCCCATGCCACGGAGGAGATAATCAGCCTGCGGGCATCGGCCCGGGAGTATTTGCTGGCGCTCAGGGCGTATTTGCCTGCCGCGTGGTTGAAACGGCGGGAAAATCCATCAAACATGCGCCAGGTGGCGGTGATGCCCGCAGTGTAATATTCTTCAGGGTCTTCCACCGTGGCGGCCGGGTTGAAAAATCGAGCCTGCTGCAGTGCGGCAGTGTATGAATTATCGGAAAGCTCCACGCGGGAGGCCCGGGCATTGGCATCCAGCCGGGGCAGATAGGCCGAGACCGCCTGCCGAACGCGCCAGGCTGCCTGCTCCACCCGGTGAGCAGCGGCTTTGAGCGTGGAATTCCTGGCCAGGGCTATTTTTTTTGCCGTATCCAGATCCAGCACGCGGATATCGGCCAAATCCGGAATACCTGCATCAGTTTCAATGCACAAGGCCGGGCCTGTTATGGTAAATATCAATGTCAGCACCATAAATACCGTGATCAATCGTTTCATTGGCTCCTCATATATTGGTTGCGAATTTATTTATAATTTGTTCATTGTGCTCTGTTTATCAAAGGCACTGTCGCCGGCTGTTGTCCGGTATCGGTACCCAATTTATCCACATGGCGGTCCCTTGCGGGCTCCACATCCCGGCGATCGGGCCACACACCGTTTTTTAAATAATAAACCGTTCGGCGCATATCATTTAAAATCGCCAGCAGACACGGAATGAGCACCAGGGTCAGCACCGTGGCAAAAGCCACGCCTGCAGCCAGGGAGATGGCCATGGGAATCATGAATTTTGCCTGGAGATCTGTTTCCAGGATCAGCGGGGTCAGGCCACCCACCGTGCTTGCAGTGGTGAGAAAAATGGCTCGAAAGCGTCGGGCTCCGCCACTGGTGATGGCCTCAAAAAATCCCATGCCTTCCGCAAGGTTTTCATTGATACGTTCGATAAGCACAATGGCGTCATTGACTACTACACCTGCCAGGGCCACCATGCCGAACACGCTCATGATCGAAAGATCATAGCCTAAAAAAAGATGGCCGAGCACTCCGCCGATAATGCCGAAGGGCACGGTGAACATGATAACAAGGGGCTGAATATAAGACCGGAACATGGTGGCGATGATGACAAAAATTCCAAAAATCGCCAGCGGAAACCCTATAGCCAGGCTGCCGAATGATTCACGGGATTTTTTCTGCTCTCCCTGAAGCGCAATGCGCAGGGCCGGGTGGGCTTTTTTGAGCCCCGGAAAATAGCTTTTGTTCAGCTCGGCCATAATCTCGCCGGTATTGGCCCGTGTGGTATCCACATTGGCCGACACCATGACCCGGCGCATGCCGTCGGTGCGCGTTATTTTGGAATACCCCGGCGCATAAGAGATATCCGCCACGGAGCGCAGGGGTATCTCGTGGCCGTAGGGCGTTCTGATGCGGATGTTATCCACGTCGGAAAGGTGGCTTCTTTCCTCTCTGGTGTAGCGAACCTTGATGCGCACATCCTCCCTGCCCCGCTGCAGCCGCACGGCCTCGTTGCCGAAATAGCCGGAGTTCACCTGCCGGGCAAGATCGGCCACGGTCAGGCCCAGGGTACGGGCTTCGGGCTTTAAGCTCAACCGCAGTTCTGTCTGGCCCGGGTTAAAGTCCGAGGTGATTTCATACACACCGGCAAACCTGTTCAGGCGGTCCATCAGGGAATCGGCGGCCTGCAGAATTTCGTCCATATCATATCCCTGGACCCATATCTCTATGGGTTTTCCCGGCGGCCCTGCCTGCATGCCTTCAAAAGTGATGGATTTGACACCCGGAATATTGCCGATCTCCTCTTCCCAGGCCACCATCAGCTTTTTGGAATGAATCCCGCGATCTTCCGATTCAAGCATAATGGCCTGGACCCCGCCGAAATTGGGGCCTATGGTGGGCCATTCCCCTGCGGTGAGGCCTACCATGGTCAGGTGGCTTTTAATCAGGGACTTGCCGGTTACAGTCTCGGTCTTTTCTCCCAGCCGGATAAGAGCCTCATCCACCTGTTGCACCGCATCCCGTGTCACCTCGGGAGGCGTTCCCGAGGGAAACTCGATGTTGGCGGCCATGATGAACCCGTCGATTTCGGGAAACACCTCAAATTTTATGATACCGCTTTGCATCAGGCCCATGGCCAGCAAAAGCATGCTTATGGCCGTGCACAGGCTGACATAACGCCAGCGCAGGGCTTTTTTCAAAAACGGCGCATAGATCCGTTCCACAAAACGCTCAAGCCCACTGGAAATACTGGAATGGAAACGGTTCAGACCGCGCATAAAACGATTTTTAGCGCCATTGCCCTCCTTGATTTCCGGCAGGTGGGAAAGGTGTGACGGCATAAGCAGTAAACATTCGATCAGGCTGATGGTCAGGCACGAAATCACCACCAGGGGCAGAATCTTGATAAATTTGCCCATAATGCCCGAGACAAACGCCAGGGGTAAAAACGCGACAATGCTGGTTAAAACCGCAGCGACAACCGGCATGCCGACCTCCGAGACCCCGTTGACTGCCGCGGCCAGGGGCGGATCGCCGTTTTTCCTGCGCACATAAATGGATTCCCCCACCACGATGGCATCATCCACCACAATCCCGAGCACCATGATAAAGGCAAACAGCGAAATCATGTTGATAGTGGCACCCATGGCCCATATAATGGCCAGGGCTCCGGCCACGGAAATGGGAATTCCCATGCCTCCCCAGAAGGAAAGCCGTCCATTCAAAAAAACAAAGAGCAGAATAAAAACCAGGCACAGGCCCAGGATACCGTTTTTGATCAAAAGATTAATGCGGGCCTGGAGGATGTCCGTGCTTTTAAACAGGATTTCGACCCGGGCGCCCTGGGGAAGACGGGGCATCATCTTATCCACATGGGTTTCAACAGACTCTGTAATGTCAAGTGAATCCTCTTCGCTGGTTTTGTACACCATCACAAAAGCTGCGCGCCTGCCGTTGACCGTGGTTTCCAGGGGATCTTCGGTAAAGCCGTCCCGAATGACGGCAATGCGGTCCAGGGTGATAATTTCCCCGGCAGGGCTCGCCAGTACCACAATGTCGGCCAGCTCCCTTCCCGTGTATTTTCTGCCGATGGTGCGCACGCGGATCTCCTCGTCTCTGGTTCGGATAGTGCCGCCTGCAAGGTTTAAATTACTCCGGGCCACGGCTCCGGCCACCTGGTCAAAAGTCAACCCGTACTGACGCAGACGCTCTTCGGAAACCTCTATGCTGATTTCATAATCCCGGGTACCGAACACCATCACCTGCGAGATGCCGGGAAGCACCTTGATTTCATCTTCAAAACGCTCGCCCCATTCCTTGAGCCTGCGCTCGGACATATCCCCGGAAATGGCCATGAGCATTACGAGTTCACGATGCAAAAGTTCGGAAATGATGGGCTTTTCCGCGTCTGCAGGAAAGGTTGCGATACCATCCACCTGGCTGCGGACTTTATCCAGCACCTCGTAAAGGTCATAGCCTTCCTTAACCTCTATGATCATATTTGCATACCCTTCGGAGGATTGGGTGGTGTACTGTTTGACACCGGCTATGGTTTCAATGGCTTCCTCGATTTTCAGGGAAATGCCTTCCTCCACCTCCTCGGGATCAGCGCCGGGATAGGCCACACCGATGGTGATCATGTCCAGGGAAAACTCGGGGAAAGTCTCCTTGATCATGCTGCTAGCTGCAAGCACCCCGGCAAACAGGATGATCAGCAATGCGATATTGGCAAATACCGTATTTCTGGCAAAAGCCGCATAGATGCTTCTCATGCCTTATCCTCCTCTTTGCCTTCTTCAATCACCCTGGTTCCAGGCTCGATTCCCTTGCTGATAAAGGCGTAATCACCCTGGAGCCGAGCCACCTCGACCTGGAGGGTTTTAAGGCGGCCGTCTCTTTCCACATACACGGTATTTTCAAAGGTAACGGCCCGGCGGGGCAGGCGTATCGCGTTTTTCATGGTCTTGCCGGGTATGGATACGCTGCAGAACATGCCCTGGACCAGGGGAAGACTCTCTGCGTCCGAAGAAAACGCTTTTTCACCGGAAATTCTAACAGCCAGGTTCACGGTGCGGGTTTTTTCATTAAATGCCACCACCCTGTCCAGCACACCCTCCCATGCATGGCTATTCTTGTCCTCGGTCCACAAAATAGTGCAGGGCACGGGCACGGGCCGGGAAAACCAGGCGGTTTTGCGCCCAGGGGCACTGTTTTCAAATTGCAGCCAGTTGCGGGCATCGCGGCTGTCTATGGGAATGACGATTTCAAGTTCGGAGTCATCGGCCAGCGTCACGGCAGTCATGCCGGGCTGGGCAAGCTGACCTTTTTTCAGGTTGACGGAAACCACCCGGGCATCAAACGGAGCCCGGACCACGGTGCGGTCAAGATCGGCCCTGTTTTTTTTCAATCCGGCGCGGGCCGCGGCCAATCCGCTCTTTGCTTCCCTGATCCGGATGGGGTACAATTCCACGGCCAGGGCCATCTGGTCCGCCATGTCCTTGGCCGAATTGAATGCCTGTTCAGCCTGGTCCACGCGTGATTGGGCGCCCACCTTGTGCTTTTCAAAAAGCTTGCGCACCCGTTCATATTCGGTGCGGGCAAGCTCCCGGCTGCGCTCCAGGGTTTTTTGGCGTATCCGGTCGACTTCAAACTGTTTTTCCAGACGGACCACTGTTTGCTCAAGCTGTCCGGCTGTGGCACGGGCCGCTTCATAAGCTGCCTCGTAATCAACTTTATCAATTTCAAAAAGTACCTGGCCCGCGGCAATGATACCACCGACTTCCAGCGCGGCATGGGTCTGTATCACGGCGCCACCCACCTGGGGAGCGATCCGGACGATGTCCCTGGCGCGGGCTTCACCGAACCCGGTGATCACAACAAGATGGTCCTCGAAGGCAGCCTGCATCAACTCGACCTTTACGGTATGCTCTTTTGTGGGGACTTCCGGCGGTTTTTCCTTCATCCTGGCCAGAGCCAACATGCCGAATCCTCCAATTACAAGGATGACCACGCAGGCGATCAGACGTGTTAAAACGCGAATTTTGGAGCCGTTAATCCGGGCATTTTCAGTCATGGAATACTTCCTTATATATAATTTTTTTGGTAAAATTCCAGATTGTTTTCAAGTCTTCCGGCGCCGCCGGAGGTTATTTTCCGTTATGTGCGTTAATCTTTATTTCCTCAATGATCACGGAAAGCCGTTTGAGAATTTCCACCCAGTTGCGGGCGTGATCTTCACCGAGTTTTTTTACAAGATCAGTAAAAACCTCCAGCACGGCCTGCTCGGCCTTTCTCATGAAATCCCTGGAATAATCGGATAGCTCCACGACCACTTTGCGCCGGTCCTTCCGGCTCTGTCTGCGGGTGAGCATACCTTTTTCCACCAGCCTGTCCACCATGACCGACGCCGAAGGAGGACTTACAGCAAGGCTTTTGGCCAACTCTTTTATGGTCATGGCGCCCTGATCGTGTACAGCATGAATCATATGGCACTGGGCCATGGACATCTCATGAATATCGTGAAAAACCGCCATATCCACCATAATTTTATGCAAAAGGCCGTGAAAATAGGTATCAAGGATTCTTCCGTACGTGAAAAGATCCCTTGCCAGTTCGACAGTTTTCGGATTGTTCATGAGCCCCCCTGATGATTAAACAGACTAAAAAATAGCCAATCAAATAGTTAGGCAGTCTATCTATTTGGCTGGCTATCTATTTGTCAAGCTGTTTTTTTAAAGCCGATAAGCATTTCCCAACGATTGATGCTATAGTAAAGGGAAGGTAAAAAATACTTGGAACTGCATGATTTTATGCTTTTCTTTATAGATTGTTTGCGATACCTATTGGCTTTAATTCTAAATTAGAAGGCTTTCATAAAATGCAAAAAAATTTAATCGCTTTTGACATGGACGGTGTCCTCGTCGATGTTTCCGGATCATACCGGGATACCGTGCGCCGGACCGCCCAACTGTTTCTCCAGGGAGCCTATGCATGGGAAAACCTGCCTGCCCCTCTGTTTTCCCTGACCGATCTGTCACGGGTCAAACAGAGCGGCGGCCTGAACAACGACTGGGATCTGACTTATTTTGTACTCAAATTGCTCTTTTCCGGCATTGATTGTCCGGATTTTCCAGATGAAAAAGATGCATGGCAGACCTACCGCAAGGCCATTGCCCGCTGCGATGTTTCAGTACTGCTCCCCCTGCTGACATCTTCGAACAGCCCGCTGACGTCGGTTCTTGAAAAATCAGGCAAAGTTGATCATCCGTTTATCAACAAAATGCACACAGGAGATGTGGGAAGCGGCAACATCATCAAGCAAATTTTTCAGGAAGTTTATCTGGGCAGGGAACTGTTTGAATCGACTTACGGCACTCCCGCGCAAAAGCATCTGGATGCCGGCTATATCACACGGGAAAAACTGATGGTGGATAAATCCTTCATCGCTGAACTTGCCCGCGATAATATTCTTGCCCTGGCCACCGGACGTCCCAGGGCGGAGGCCGATTATGCGCTGGATTTTTTTGGCCTGCGAGAATATTTCACCTCTATTTATACACTTGATGAATGCCTCATGGAAGAGGAAAAAATCCGTGGAGCAAAGGGTCTGTTCGTGTCACTGAGCAAACCTGATCCCTGGATGCTCGATGCCATCGCAGCCGAGCATGCCCCCCATGTCCTCCAATCTTATTATGTTGGCGACATGCCCGATGATATGCTGGCCGCAAAAAATTCCAGTGCAGGTTTTAAAGGCATCGGCCTGCTGTGTGCAGCCCCTGACAAAGCGTATCTAAAAAAGGAGTTAATGCGATGTGGAGCAGACTATATTATCGAGGGGCATCAGGAAATTTGTAAGATTGCAGGAAATCCTTCATGATGATTCAAAACGGTTTTTGCTTTTGTATCCCCGAGGGTCGATTCGGTGGGCACAGCCCACCCTACGATAGATAATCGACACGATTGAAAATCTGCAACTATTCGAAATCACTTTCCAAGGGCCAGCAGGACACCGGTAATAGCCAGCAACACAGCCACCAGTGCCCGGAAAACCTTATCATTGATCCGCAGATTGATAAACTGACCGCAATAAGACCCGGCCAGGGAAGCCGGCAGCATAAAGGCCGCCAGCTTCAGCATGTCCAGGCTGACGATACCGGAGCAGCCATATACAATGATACGAATAACGTCCAGTGCGAGAAAATATATAAGCAAGGTCGCCCGCAGGACTGTTTGAGAATCGATCTGGTTTTCAAGATAGATCGTAATCGGCGGGCCGGGGGTGCCAAAAATTCCGCCCAGAATTCCACCCAGAGCGCCCGACAGATAGCCCCATGCAAAAGACCATTTTTTTTGTCTGGAAAAAGCCGATCGCAGATTAATAAATATTCTGACGGAAAAAATAACAGTTAAAACGCCGAAAATTTGTTTTAATATTTGAAGATTGAAACTTATCAGAAAAAATGATCCGATGGCAATTCCAACGATTGTAATCGGCAATAAAATTTTAAGATATTGCCGGTCAATATCATGACGGGCATTCATGGTAACGCTGAAGACGGCTGCAATTTCAACGAGGTTGATCGCAATAACCGAAGTCTGAATATCAAAAAAGAACAGCATCAGCGGCGTCATGACCAGGGCCGATCCAAAGCCGGTGAGTCCGCGGATAAACATCCCTGCAAACCCGATAACAGAGACAAGAATAAGCTGCGTCAGCATGAATTATTATCCTTTTTTATGTGAATAAAGAAAAACCATGCTTTATGGGCATGGTTTTTCTTTACACAATTTCTTTTGAGACAATCAGACAATATTTTTACCCGGCCATCTCTTTAATTTTTTTAAGAATATCTTCCTGGCCGAGCCCCTGGGTAAGGATCTGCTCGGCAAGACCGCCGTTACCTTCCCTGACTGTTCCCATATGGGCATAGCGCGGGGTATACCCCCGTTCCAGCAGCCATGTACCCATTCTCGCACCCAGGCCGGTCTTGGTATTCTGGGTTTCCACCAGCAGGACAAATTTGGCTTTGCCCAGCTTTGCCAGCATATCTTCATCAACCAGATTCAAAGTCGGTTTATTAACCAGTCCGACATTGAGACCTTCGGCTTTGAGTTGTTCAACCACATCCAGGCTGCGGTAAAGCATCTCGCCGTAAGATACCACATAACCGTCACTGCCTTCCCGGACCAGTTCATCCTTGCCGGGAACAAACTTATAATCACCGCCATAAAACGGGCTGTCTTCAGCGTCAAGAATAAAAGGCGTGGCACTGCGGGTTGAAAAAATAAACCGCAATCCCTTTTCGTTGAATACGGCTTTCAGCATGGCTTTTAATTGATTACTGTCGGCGGGGTACAGCAGTTTGGTGTTATCGTTTTCCAGCAGGCCGTTATCGGCATAAAAATTATTAAGGCCGAAATGACAGGTGTTGTCACACATGTCATCCACGCCGGCATGAGAAAAATGAGCCAGTACATTGGCCTGGTTCAACCGGGCCATTGTAATTTCCGAAACCACCATTTCAAGAAAGGCTGAAAAGGTGCCGAAAATGCCCTGTTTGCCGTCTGCCGCGCCAAAACCGGCAGCTACTGAAAAATTGTTTCTCTCCATGATTCCGCTGCTGACGTAAACTTCAGGATAGGTCTTGCGGATATGGTGCAGACCGCATGAGCCTTCAAGATCCGAATCAACCACCAGAACCCGCTTTTTACGATCAGGCATGTCCGCAAGAATCTCGCATACAAACTTGCCGAAATTGTCTCTGTTCTTGGCTGTTTCGGACGTACTGCCCAGAAAGCTGCTGCTTGATTTGGATTTTTCAGATGATTTCAGAATATCAACCGCCGCGGTCAGTCCCCTTTCTTCCAGATAGGTAATTGCAAAATCCACCGGAATAACATCATGGCCTTTAGGCATGCCTTCGATACCCGGCACACCAACAGCCATTAAACGCTTGTTCACCAGGGCAGCCGGGCCGTCTGCCGCAAGGGCGTTCACCGGTGTCCACTGTAAGGCCATGGCCTTCGAGTGTCTTTTCAACATCAAAGCCAGGCATGTAATCGGCAGGATGACCTGCAATAGTGATATTGTTATCATCGATCATAAGTTTGACGTTCAATTTCTGTCCCACTGCATACCGGGCCGCTTCCGCGTCGCCGCCTTCCTGCTGGCACCCGTCACTGCCGAACATCACAACTTTCTTGTCAGGGTTTGCAGCGGCAATACCGTTTACATAACTCCAGAGATGTCCCAGCCGGCCCGAGCTGAAAAAAACGCCCCTGGCATCATCCCGTTCCGGATGGCCATACAAACCTTTGTTGTATTCCCTGTAATGAAAAAGATCCTCGATCTTCATATAGCCGTTTACGGCAGCCATGAGATACTGGATCGCTACCCGGTGACCGGCTTCATCAAAAAATACGGGATAAACATCATTGTCTCCCTTCATGAAACCGTCCATAATCAACACTTCCGGAACGATGTCATAAGCCCCTCCGGTATGGCCGCCGAGCCCCTTGGTATTGGCAAAGGCGGTAAAAAAAATAATGCTGTCTCTGACAAGTTGAATATTTTGAACAAGTTGCTCCTTTTGCTGAAGCAACAGCTCATCCTGTGCAAGGTCAAATTGCAACGGCTTGTATTCATTCAATCCAATTGGAAATTCCATAATTCACCTCCATACAGCCGATAAAAACAAAAAGGGCTGCCTGACTTTTAACGTTTTGAACCCTGTCTCACATCAAAAGGAAGCAGCCCTTTCCCATTTTCACGGTATTATGACTTTATCTGTTGATTATTACTTTTTTGCCTTACGTTCTTCATTGGCAGCTTCAAATTCAGCGTAAATACTGTCAAGCTGTTTTATAACATCCTCTGAACGAGGTGCGGCCTTCTGATTTTTCAGGATTTCAAGAGATTTTTCATACGCTTTTTCAACCATATCAGGCGATCCTGCAGCTTCCCAACCTTCCCGAGTCATCCGGTTCATCAGTTTGGGGGAGGACATTCGCTTGAAATTGTCAAAGGTATGCTGATGCGTAATAAATTCGCCGGCCGGGCCGACCTCCTTTAAAACATCATAGGCGATATTGGCCTCGGACACCTGAATTCCGTTTACCACTTGCAGAACCATATCAAGCATCTCATTCTGCATAAGAGCAGAGGCATAATCCCAGGTCAGTGCGCTGTCGATCATCCCTACGCCGTAAATCATGTTGGCACCTGCCAACGCGGGTATAATGGCGGTAAGGGTGAATTCGTGGGCTGACTGGGCATCGGCTTGTTTGGAATCCGTCTATCCACCGCCTACCCAGGAAGGCACCTTGTAAAACTGGGCCAGCTTGGCAACAGCAGCGCTGATCATGGCCATTTCAGGTGCTCCCATGG
>NBLJ01000117.1 GCA_002084545.1 Desulfobacteraceae bacterium 4572_123
TAACCGGTTGATATGGATACGAAATTAAGACTGAAACTATTTTTTGAAAAAACTCCTTGTTTTCAATGAGTTAAGCAACCTCGCAACATAAGGGACGTCCATAAAAATATAACAAAGTCTCACGCAAAGCCGCCAAGGCGCAAAGATTAAAAGATGGTCTCTCACAGAGCCCTCAGAGATCACAGAGGATTGAAAGGTGAGAAGATGTTTACTGGCGCGGGTTATTTGTTAATGGTTATTCGTGAGTAGCTGATAGCTGATGGCTCATGGCTGATGGGAGTATAGGTGATGGACGACAGAGAAAAGGAATTGGCCGAAAAAAAGCGTAGAATACGCAAAAGAAGAAAAATGGGTCTCGGGTAAAAACGCAAGACTCAAAAAGACAGCGGACAGGGGTAAAAAGAGAAAGCACAGTTCGGGGTTTTCGTTCAGGCACTATTTAGAATGTGAATACATTCTACTTGACAATGTTACCTAATAGGTTACAATTGATATGACACCTAAAATCTGCAAGCGTCTCTTTTGCCGAAGATACAAGGCATCAAGCGCGCAGCCGTATAGCATACTGCAAGTGCTTGATAGCGCCGTAGATTCGGTAAAAGAGGTGCTCCCGAAGGGTTCAACTTTTTGAATAAAGGAGTTTCAATTCCTGACAGCATTTCGGTGTCATCTAATAGTTCTGTAACGCTAAATAACACATTGAAATTCTTTTATTTATATCCATTCTAAGAAAGTTGAATGCAGGTTTTAGGTGATAATTAATTTCGACGATAAAGGAACGGAAGATGTCTATAATGGGGTTAATTCAAGGCTGGCGAGAAAGACTCTGCCTGTTGAATTGAGACGGATAGCGTTACGTAAATTCTATTTTCTGGAGAATGCGGTAAATCTTGAAGATTTAAGAATGCCACCCGGCAACCACCTGGAGATCTTACACGGTGACCGTCTAGGGCAACATTCCATCAGAATTAACGACCGTTACCGCATTTGTTTTGTCTGGTCTGAAAAAGGACCAAAACAGGTTGAAATCGTGGACTATCATTAAGAGGGTATATCTATGAAAATGCCAACTAACAGGTCTCCTGTCCATCCAGGAGAAATATTACTGGAAGAATTTATGAAGCCGTATGGTATGACACAGATAGAGATTGCAAAAAGAATCAGTGTATCCCGTAAACACATCAGTGAGATAGTAAACGGCAGGAAAGGGATTAGCACGGACATAGCTTTGCGCTTGTCCAGACTATTTGGAACGTCTCCGGAACTGTGGCTGAACGGTCAATTAGCCTGGGATGTGTGGCATGCTATGCGAGGAGAAAGCGCTATCAGGTTGAAAACAATTGAGCCAGTAGCCATATCAGCTTGAAAATGTCTGCGAACAGTAGTGCCCTGCGGGACATCCATTAAAATGTAACAAGGTCTTGCGCCCCGGTACCATCCTCCAGAGGCGGATAAATCTTCCGGATCTACGGGGCAGGCGCAGATTGCACAGATTATAGAGAAATGATCCTATAGCGATGAAACAGATCCTCCAATCCTATAAGACTGGCGAACTATGGCTCGCTGAGGTGCCTTCCCCAGCATGCCAATCCGGCGGTATTGTCATGCGAAACACCGTTTCTTTTGTCTCGGCAGGCACCGAGCGGATGCTGGTGGATTTTGCTAAAAAGAATATTGTCGGCAAGGCCCTGGCTATGCCGGATCAGGTGAAAAAAGTGCTCCGGAAGGTGAAAACCGAAGGACTTTTCAGCACCCTTGACAAAGTACGGGCCAAACTGGATCAGCCGATTCCACTGGGATATTCCTGCGCCGGCGTCATTACGGACTGCGGGTCCGGGACCGGAGGTTCCGGATTGAGTGTTGGGGATCGGGTGGCCTGTGGGGGCGCCGGTTACGCCAATCATTCGGAATATAATTATGTCCCGAAAAACCTGGTAGCAAAAATTCCTGAAACGGTTTCTTTTGAGGATGCCTCCTGCGCCACGGTGGGCAGCATTGCCCTTCAGGGCGTACGGCAATGCAACCTGCGGTTGGGGGAAAATGTTTGCGTGATGGGATTGGGGCTTCTCGGGATGCTGTCGGTGCAGATGCTGAAAGCCGCCGGAATTCGGGTAATCGGCTTTGATCCCGATAAGGAGCGGTGCCGACTGGCGCGGGAACTCGGCGCGGACAGGGTTATTTCATCGAATCCGGAAGCGGCCTGCAATGATTTTTCAGAGGGCTTTGGCATGGATGCCGTGCTGATTACGGCCGCTGCAAAATCCAATGAACCGGTAACTGCCGCCGGAGAGATCTGCCGGATAAAGGGTACGGTAGTGGTCACAGGCCTGGTGGGGATGGATATCCCCCGGGATATGTATTACAAAAAGGAGCTTGATTTTAAACTGAGCCTTTCCTATGGCCCGGGGCGATATGATCCCCAGTATGAAGAGGGGGGACACGATTATCCCTACGGATACGTGCGCTGGACGGAACAGCGAAATATCAAGGCGTTTCTGGATCTGGTGGCGAAAGGGTCTGTTACGCCCTCAAAACTGGTTACCCATCGATTTGAAATTGATGACGCTCTGAATGCCTACGACTTGATGCTGGGGAAAACCGGGGAGCCCTATTTGGGGATAGTGCTGAACTACCCGAAGCCAGAGGGTAGAGGGCAGGCGGCAGGAGGCAAAACAGTTGGAGGGAATAAAGATCTGAGAACTGTGATTTTGCCCGGTCACAAAAATGGAACCGGACCACTCCTCTCTCCTGACTCGTCACTCATTACTCCCACCATTGGTTTCATCGGGGCCGGCAATTTCACCAAAAGCGTCCTGCTGCCGAACTTGAAAAAGCAAACCGGTATACGGTTGAGAGGGGTTTGCACCGCCACGGGGATGAACGCGGCTGAAACCGGAAAAAAGGAAGGATTTGAATTTGTAACAACGGATTATGAGCAGATCCTGAGGGACCCGGATATCAACACAGTTTTTATTGCAACACGGCACAACAGCCATGCACGGTTCGCTATTGAAGCACTGAAAGCCGGTAAGCATGTCTTTGTGGAGAAGCCATTGTGCCTTAATGTGGAACAACTCAAAGAAATCATTAAAACCTACCCTGATCTCTGTCTTTTAATGGTCGGGTATAACCGCCGTTTTTCGCCGCATGCAAGAATGATCAGAGACTATTTCCAGGACCGTCGAACCCCCATGATGGTCAATTACCGGGTTAATGCGGGTATTATTCCTCCGGATGTATGGGTTCAGGATCCGGTGGTTGGCGGCGGGAGGATCATTGGCGAGGTCTGCCATTTTATTGATTTTGCATCCTTTGTGATCGATAGCGGCCCGGTTGAAGTCCAGGCCATGGGCGTGGATACAGCCAACGCATCACTGGTTGCCGAAGATAATGTCTCCATATCCATCAAGTACCGGGATGGATCTGTGGCGCAGATTCTGTATGTAGCGGTAGGGGCAACTGATCTTGCCAAAGAGTATTGTGAGGTGTTTGCTGATGAATCCACGGCCGTGATGGACAATTTCTGTTCTACGGCGTGCATGGGCAAGCGGGGCAAGAAAAAGCTCAAGGGCAAACAGGCAAAGGGTTTTGCCGAGGAAATCAATGCTTTCCTGGATGGCATCCAGCAACGCGGTCCAGCCCCGATAGCATTTGAATCCCTGGTGGATACGGCGGCGTGTACTTTCGCTGTTCTGGAGTCTTTGAGAACTAAGCAATCGATCCGGATTCAGCGGCGGTTGATTGATTCCTGAATGAATTTTTTACGCCTCTTTCGCACGGTCCGGCATCTTAGGCCGGTTCAGGTCTATGGTCGGCTCTGGTTCAGGCTGTATCGTCCAAGGATTGGTTATAAGCTTTCAGTTGTAGAAAGAACGGTTACCGGGGAGTGGGCACCGCCTTGTCAAAAAGAAACATCTCTTATCGCGCCTGACAGATTCCGGTTCCTGAATGCAGAACATGATTGCAAATTCCCCGGGGGCTGGAATAACCCCAGACGGGATAAGCTCTGGCTTTATAACCTTCACTATTTTGATGATTTGCAGGCAAAAGGGGCGGGAAACCGGAAAGACCTCCACGTCGGGCTGATTGAAACATGGATCAGGGGGAACCCCTTGGGGCGCGGCAATGGCTGGGAACCCTATCCGACCTCATTGCGCATTGTCAACTGGATCAAGTGGGCGCTGGCGGGAAACAAGCCTTCATCCAAAATAAAAAAAAATCTGGCCACCCAGGTCCGCTGGCTGCGCAGGCGATTAGAAGTCCATTTACTGGGCAATCATTTGTTCGCCAATGCCAAGGCCCTGGTGTTTGCCGGACTGTATTTTTGTGATGATTAAGCGGATCAATGGTTGAGTAAGGGGCTGAAGATATTAACCGGGGAAGTGACGGAACAAGTGTTGACCGATGGCGGTCATTTCGAACGTAGCCCCATGTATCATGCCATTATATTGGAAGATTTGCTGGACCTTATCAACATTCTGCACGCTTATGATCACCCTGTTCCCGGCGCCTGGCGGGAGAAAACCGGAGAAATGCTGCACTGGCTTTCCCGGATGCGTCACCCTGACGGCGAAATAGCCCTGTTTAACAATGCGGCATTTGGAATCGCACCGGAACCTGAAGCGCTGCTTACCTATGCCGGGCGGCTTGGCCTGAAAACTGAAAATCGGCCCACTCTCCCGCTTGAGTACTTTGCCGATACCGGTTATGTGCGATGGCAAAAAGGTCCGGCCGTTGCTTTTCTCGATGTGGCGCCCATCGGTCCGGACTACCTGCCCGGACATGCCCATGCTGATTCTTTATCGTTTGAACTCTCACTTTTCGGACGGCGTTTTATTGTGGATACCGGAACATCCTGCTACAACGTCGGCAAGGAGCGCGACCGCCAGCGAGGGACGGCCGCCCATAACACTGTAACGGTAAACGGAGAAAATTCCTCGGAGGTATGGGGGGGGTTCCGTGTGGGAAGACGGGCAAAACCGTTGGATCCGGTGATTGAAAACTCGGCAGGGAAAGCAACCGTGGCCTGTTCTCACACCGGTTATCGGCGATTGCCCGGCATGCCTGTCCATCGTCGGCAATGGATTCTTACCGAGACATCGTTGCGGATAATAGACGCAATCCATGGCCCGTTTAAACGGGCCGTGGGCCGATACTATTTTCATCCGAAGGTTATGATCGCCAAAAAGCGGTCTGCTTCTTCCGTACAGTTTATTCTAAACGATGGAAAGCGGGTAGAACTCAGCCTTTCGGGGGCCGAATGCAGGGTTGTGGACGGCATTTGGCATCCCGAGTTCGGTTTGAGCCTTTCAAACCAGTGTCTTGAAGTTATTTTCAAGCAGTCCCGGGTTGACGCGACATTTTTGTGGCAACATGCATATCCTGTTCTTAACTGATAATTTTCCACCTGAAGTCAACGCGCCCGCCAGTCGCACCTTCGAGCACTGTCGGGAGTGGGTTAAGGCCGGCTGCAAGGTGACAGTGATCACCGGCGTGCCGAATTTCCCCATAGGCCGGGTGTATCCCGGATATGTTAACCGCCTTTGGCAGGCTGAGGAAATGGGGGGCATCCGGGTGATCCGGGTCTGGACCTTTATCGCAGCCAACAAAAAGTTTACAAAACGCATTATCGACTATACGAGCTACATGGTCAGCGCCATTCTGGCCGCACCCTGCATCAGGGGAACCGATGTGGTCATTGCCACTTCGCCGCTGCTCTTTACCGCCATGGCGGGGTACGTGGTGGGCCGGTTGAAGCGCATCCCGTTTGTTTTTGAACTGCGGGATCTCTGGCCTGAATCAATCAAAGCCGTCGGCGCCATGGGCGATTCGCCGGTTATCCGGTTTTTTGAATGTATTGAGATGTTTCTATATCGCAAGGCCGATCTGATTGTTGCATTGACCCACTCCTTTAAAGAGCGCCTTGTCGAGCGTAAAATCCCGGCTGAAAAAATCGAGATCGTTACCAACGGCGTTGACCTGACGCGCTTCCGACCCACGGAAAAAGACGCCGAGCTGGTTGCGGAGCTGGGATTGGACGGGAAATTCGTGGCAGGCTACATCGGCACCCACGGCATGGCCCACTCTCTCGAAACATTGCTCAACGGGGCCGATATGCTTCAGGGGAACCCAAATGCGGCGGACATTCATTTTCTCCTGATCGGCGACGGCGCTGAAAAGCAAAAACTGGTGGAGCGCGCCAAACAGTCGGCACTTAAGAATGTGACCTTCATCGATGCCGTGCCCAAATCGGAAATCGCCCGCTACTGGTCGCTTCTGGATGCGGTAATTATTCATCTCAAACGCACGCCGTTGTTCCGGACCGTTATCCCCTCCAAGCTTTTCGAAGCCATGGGCATGGGGATTCCGGTGCTGATGGGCGTTGAAGGTGAAGCGGCCCGGATTGTCGAAGGCGAACAGGCCGGCCTGGCTTTCGTCCCGGAAGACCATCTAATGCTTGTGGATCGGCTGCTGTTTTTGAAAAACGACCCGGTGACCCATAATCGTTTGCGGGCCAACTGCCTTGCAGCCGCCCCTAAATACAGGCGTGATGAATTGGCGGTCCGAATGCTGAAATTGATCGAACGTACTGCCGTATGCAAAAGAAAAAAACCGCTGTAATGACCACCTGTCGGCCATCTGAATTCAGTCTTACGCCTGCTTCGACGTTTGTTGAATCGACCCCAGCAGGCAAACCCGCGTTTGCCGCTCCGGTATCTTTTCTGATGCGGGCGGGTCGAATACTCCTGGCGCTCACGGTACTGGCGTTGTTTACGGCGGCCCTCCAGGCCTTTTTTTACCTCAAATTTAGATCGGCGCCGCCAACGCCGGTGCACACCGACCTGATCGCCGTTTTCCCGGGGGGGTACAACCGGATTCCGGCCGGGCTCGAACTTGCGAATGGCGGGTGGGGGCGCGATTTTGTGGTGGTGGACACTATGCCGACTCGGGCAGTCATCGAGCCGATCCTGAAAAAGCAGGGGCGCATGCCGCCGAACGTCGGACTCCTGACGGCCGGAAAGTCCTTTACGACCTTTGAAAACGCTCTGGAAACCGTGCGCCTGGTTCAAAAACACGGGTACCGATCCGTACTGCTGGTCACCTCCAATTACCATATGATGCGCTCCAACATCCTGCTGCGCATTATGCTTTTGGGATCAGGGGTGAAGGTTCATTCCTATCCTGTGCCCGAAAAGGTGAGCTTGGATGAGGATGAACGCGCGCGTCATAACCTCCGGATGATGATTCGTGAAATGGCAAGATTTTGGGTCAGCTTGGGAGAAGTGGCACTTTATGCCACGACCGGTAGACATGTGCGCAATATTCCTTCAGCGCCTGAGGTAAGGCGGCAACTCCGCAACGCTTTTGACAAGGCCCTCTCAAATCTGTAAATCCCTTTAAGTTCACTTTTTACAACACACTCCTTTGACCACTATCATCACCATATTCTTTATCGCCTGCGCCGCTTCCCTGGTACTTACACCCCAGGTGGCCCGGCTGGCTCTTCACTTCGGCCTGGTTGATCAGCCCAACAACCGGAACGTCCACGACCGGCCCATTCCCCGTATCGGTGGGCTGGCCATTTATCTTGCTTTTTACGTTGCCTTTGTCCCCCTCATATTTCCGGGCCTTGTTCAGCAGACCACAGTCCTGGAAATGCTGATTGGCGACCCCCGCCTGGCTTTTCTGGTCATGGGCTCCTGCGTGGTGATTGCTGTGGGAATTTACGATGATAGCCACAGCCTGAGCCCGTTTGTTAAATTCGGAGTACAGGCGCTTGCGGCCACCATCGCTTGGGCCGGCGATATTCGCATCGACGTCCTCTGGACGCCGGTAATCGGCGACATACAATTCGCGTGGCTGTCCCTGCCGGTCACAATCTTCTGGATTCTGCTGGTCATCAACGCCATCAACCTCATCGACGGCCTCGACGGCCTGGCCGCCGGGGTGAGCTTTTTCGTCTGCATGGTCCTACTGGTGCTGTCGGTTGTCGGCGACCGAATCCTTCCGGCGGTCATCCTGGCGGCGTTGGCCGGATCCATACTCGGATTTCTGCGCTACAATTTCAACCCGGCCAGGATTTTTATGGGCGACAGCGGTTCCTATTTTCTCGGCTACATGTTGGCCACCTTGAGTATTTTAGGCCGCATCAAGGGTCAGACCACCTTGGCCCTGATGATTCCGATCATCGCACTGGGCGTGCCCCTCATCGACACCATGTGGTCCACAGTGCGCCGGTTTATGGTGGGAAAAAAGCTCTTTCGCCCGGACAAGGACCATATCCACCACCGGCTCCTGAAGATGGGGATGACCCACCGCAAAGCAGTGCTGATCCTGTACGGGGTGACAGTCGCCCTCGGCATCTTTGCCCTTTTGCTGGTCAATGCCCGAAGCGAACAGACCGGTTTGATTCTCCTGGTACTCGGCGTCCTGGTGATCTTCGGCATTCGGCGGCTCGGTTATATCAAATACCTTCAGGCAGACAGAGTCTACGGTTGGATCAAGGAACTCGGCGATGTCTCGGGCATCAGCCACGAGCGCCGCAGTTTTTTGAATCTCCAGATCAAGACCAGCCAATCCCGGACCATCACCGACCTGTGGGAAAATATCGCCAAGGCCGCCCTCTGGCTCGAATTCGACGTGGCGACCCTCTACCTGAGTTCACCGGCGGACCGACGCAAGGCATCTGCCATGAGCAACGAGCGCCGGAAAGTTCCCCGGGTGACGGCCAGCGTGACCCAGCGTCAGGGTCTTCCCAATTTCAACTGGACCCGCGAAGGCATTGATCCTCATGGTCAGGAAGATTGCAGCCGAAACCTCTTCCGCCTGGAACTGCCCCTGATCATGGATACAAACCGCTCCTTCGGCACCCTGGTTCTGATCAAGGATCTAAAAGCCCAATCCGTGGGCCACTACACCCTCCAGCGGGTAGAACATCTGCGCCGCACGGTGGTGCGCACCCTTTGTGAACTTTAGTATTCTTCTTTTTTTGAGGGAAGAGGCGTGAAAAGATGAACGTCGAACATCGAACGTCGAGGTGGCTGATACGGTCTCTGAAATTATGTCCAGAGCCGGCTATTCGGCAACGGCGGTCTACAGCGGCAGAGAGGCCGTGGAAAGGTTTGAGGAGAAAAAAATTCAACTTGTGATAACCGACCTCAAGATGCCCGAGGTGGATGGGATGGACCTTTTGAAGACCATCAAAGGGATTGATGCAAAGGTGCCGGTGATTGTCGTTACCGGTTATGGCACGGTCAAGAAAGCAGTGGAAGCCATCAAAAACGGCGCCTATGATTTTGTTGAGAAACCGGTTGACCGGGACAAGCTGGAGCTCATTGTTGAAAGGGCCTTGGAACGACATACCCTTTTCAGGCAGGTTGGCGTCTTTCGGGGCCTGACGCTGGCTCTGATGGTTTCTATACCTTTTTGGTTGATTTTGGGGATTGTTTTGACTACCGCTTGGAAATAGGCGGGGGGCCGGATGTCGGACATCGGAGAAAGGGAGCATCATGGCAAGCATTCTGATCGTAGATGATGAATGGACCACAAGGCTGGAACTCGATGAAATGCTCACCTCTGCCGGATATCATTGGGAATCCAACCGTCCTTTTGGATGCCCAACGCAGGGTCATTCACGCAAATGCCACCACCCTGAAG
>NBLJ01000118.1 GCA_002084545.1 Desulfobacteraceae bacterium 4572_123
TCCGTTGTAATCACTCCGTCACCGATTGAGCGTATGGTTACAAAGAGCTGTTCTCTTTCATCCAGAAGGGCTTGCCGGTCATGGATCCTGTCTTGCAGCATTTTGTTGGCATTTTTTGCTATCCGGTCAAGTTCATTAAACCAGCGGATTATCAAATTAAATAAAAAAAGAAAAATCGCTAATACCGCCACAATAATCAGAGTGGAATAAAGTAACCGCTCCTTGATCTGATTGTTTAGTTTTGTGTGCATAACAGCAATATCGGCTTCCACATCATCGAGATAAACTCCTGCGCCGACAAGCCATTGCAGATCAGGGATTCCGTAAATATAAGATACTTTTGGTGATTCTTTATCTGAATCGGTTAATTTCATCCACGAATAATTGATATAATCACCGTCCGGTGTTAATGCGGCCCGGCACGCTTTTTTAAAAATATTTTTAGTTTTTTCAGGATTTTTATTGAAAACCTCCCATAATTTTTTTGTTCCGGAAAAAATTTTTCCATTTGAAACCAGAGCATCTCCGTTGAGCCGGTTTACAAAAATATATCCCTCTTTGCCAAAGCGAATTCTACTGATGGCCGATAGAATGCCTGATTTTATACCATTCTCGATATCATCAACATACAAACCAGTCCCGATAAACCAGTCAAACGGCTCGAATCGTTTGATAAAAGATATTTTTTTAAAGTCATTTCCCGCAGCATCCGGTTTTGTCCAGCGGTATTCATAAAAACCTTCGCCGGACTGCCTTGCAATTTCAATCGTGTCTTTAATGACATATTGACCCCGCGTATCCTGAAGATCCAGTAAATTTAATCCTTCTATTTCCGGTTTGTCGCTAAAAAGTATTTCAATACCATCCAGGCGGGTTGCAAAATAATATCCGCTTCCATGTTCAAACCTGATGGGTCTTAAAGCATCCAGAATCATTTTTTGAATTTCATGCCTTGTTTTTGCCGTTTTGTTCTGTTGATAAATATTTTGAGCAATGGAATATGCTTCATAAACTCTTGATTTAATTTTTGATTTTGTCAGTACTTCGCTTTGCGTTTTTTCATGGTTGATCATATTAACCACACGATCAACCTCATGCTTGATCATCTGTTTTTGCCGGGAAATATAATCTGCACGCGTTTGCTTTGCCCGGGATTTGAAATCATGATACGAGATACCAATATCAAGGGCAATGATGCATACGCTAATTGTTATTAAAATGATAATTCCCCATAATTGAATCATTTTGATAAAACTTGTTTTTTTCTTCATGTTTGTTTTTCCCGGTGCTGATCGATTGAGACTGTACTTTTAAAACAGGATAAGGTGTAGTGCATGTAACCGGCCGAAATTATCGATATAAAAGATAACAGATTCAGATAAAATTGCAAGGTCTCTCAGCAAATATCAGCTATCAGCCAAAATTTAATCGTTCAATTCAGTTAAAACGGGATTTAAATCGCGATCGGTTGAGCTAAACAGAGGAAGAGACCATGGTAAACAGATCGTCTTTTTATCGGTGGACAGGTGCTGTTTCGGCCGTTTTTTTAATTGTGGTGTTCGCAGGCATGGCGACAGGCCGAATCGAACCCGGGGCGGATACCCGCCGGACTGATATCGTCATGATTGACCTTCCGCCCATTCCTGGTGGTGAACAGATGCCGGCAGTCGGATTCCTGCATGACCGGCACACCGAGGCCTTGAAGGGGAAAAATGACTGCACTGCCTGCCACATGCAGGAAAAAGGCGCGTTTGTCTTCAAATTCAAAAGGACAAAGGACGGCGATACTGAAACCGACATGGCGACCTACCATGACAATTGTATCTCCTGTCACAAAGAGATCACTGACTCAGGCGGTTTTGCCGGTCCTTTGTCAGGTGACTGCCGTTCTTGTCACACCTCCCGGCAAAAAATCATCTCTTCCCGGAAACCGGTGCGTTTTGATAAATCACTGCATTTTCGCCACGAATCTTCAAAGCTGATTCAGTCGGACGGCAGGGCTGATAATGCCAACTGCGGTGCCTGTCATCACAAGTTCGACCGGAATATACAGCAGACCGTCTATAAAAGCGGAGAGGAAGAAACCTGCCGTTATTGTCACAAATCTGAAAAAAGCAGAGAAGCCCGGTCCCTTCAAAACGCATTTCATTCCGATTGCATCAACTGCCACCAGCAGATTGCCGGGCAGTCTGAAAAGGGCGGCCCGGTCAACTGTACCGGCTGTCACGATCAGTCACGGCAGCAGAAGATAGAGGTCGTCAGGGATGTGCCGAGGCTCGAAAGAAACCAGCCGGATACAGTGCTGCTTGCCGGCTGGATGACAGCGTCGGCCTCCGGGGATGCCGAGCTTAATAAACATATCAACCCCGTTGCTTTCAACCACCGGGTCCACGAAGCAAAGGCTGATGACTGCAGGTCCTGTCACCATGCATCCCTGGAACGTTGTGGAGAATGTCATACCGAAAAGGGAAGTGAAAAGGGCGGTTACGTACGGCTTGAACAGGCGATGCATGACACTAAAAGCGAAAAAAGCTGTACAGGATGCCACCGGCAGGCACAGAGGGCTTCAAATTGCGCCGGCTGTCACGCCCAGGTCCCGGAAAAGAGCTTTTCCCAGCTGACCTGCCGCCAATGCCATATGGTGGAGATGGATGCGCTGGTTTCTCTTCCCATGAGCAAAGAGGCAAAAGCGCAGCTTGCCCGGAAAACCTTGAATGCCGTTTCCATCTCATCGGTCATGATATCCGATGAAAGGATTCCAGAGAATGTAACCATCAAAGGTATGGTGGATAAATATGAACCGGCACAATTCCCTCACCGACGGATCATTAAAAAATTGGCTTCAATGATGAAAGAAGACGGGATGGCGAATTTTTTTCATGGGAAAGAAGAGACCACCCTGTGCGCAGGGTGCCATCATAACAGCCCTGCCTCCGAGGGGCCTCCCAAATGTGCATCATGTCACGGCGGGACTTTTGCCTTTAAGGCGGATGAAGACGACCGCCCCGGCCTGAAAGGCGCTTATCACGGACAGTGCATTACGTGCCATCAGAAGATGGAAATAGAAAAACCGGCTGCAACCGATTGTATCGGTTGCCATAAAAAGCGAACCTGAGATCTTTTTTGCTGTAAATATTAATTGAGGTGGAATTATGGGCATAACCCGGCGAAAATTTCTGGGCTGGATCGGCGCGGCAACTACCGCTGCTTCCATTTCGGGACAAAAGGTCCATGCAGCTTCAAACCGGCAGTTTGAAGGTTACCCTGAAAGTTTCGGTGTTCTTCATGATACCACGCTGTGTATCGGCTGCCGGAAATGCGAAGAAGCCTGCAACAGCGTCAACTCACTGCCTGCACCGCAACAGCCTTTTGAAGACCTGACCATACTCGAGAACCGGCGCCGCACCGATGTTGACGCATTCACAGTGGTCAACCGGTTTGAAACCGACAAGGGTGCCCCGCCGGTTTTTGTGAAAAAGCAGTGCAATCACTGTCTTGAGCCTGCCTGTGCTTCGGCATGCTTTGTCAAGGCACTGAGAAAAGATAAAACCGGCGCAGTTGTCTATGATGCATCTCTTTGCGTCGGCTGCCGGTACTGCATGATAGCCTGCCCGTTCGATATCCCGGCATACGAATACGATGAACCGCTGACACCCAGGATCAGAAAATGCAATTTGTGCCGGTTTCGCATAAAAAAGGGCCTTCTCCCGGGCTGTGTGGAATCATGTCCCCGAGAGGCGCTTATATTCGGCGACAGGAAAAATTTACTTAAAAAAGCCCGCAAAAGAATTGAAAAATTTCCCCACCGGTATACGGATCACATCTATGGCGAACATGAGATGGGCGGCACGAGCTGGCTCTATCTTGCCGGCAGCGGTTTTTCTAAAGTCGGTATGCGCGAAGATCTGGGAAACAAACCGGCTTCACAGTTTACTTCGGGTCCCCTTTCGGCAGTTCCCATTATTGTCGGTCTGTGGCCTGTCCTGTTGACCGGGATATATGCCGTTTCCAAAAGAAAAGACAAAATCGCTGAAGAAGAACGTAAAGAAGCGGTTGCCGCCACAATCGCCGATGCTGATAAAAATATGGAGAAAAGCCTGGCGCAATTGCGTGACAAAATGACCAGGGAGAAAGAAGCTGCGATAAATCTTGAAATCAAGAAAGCCCTGAAAGAAGCTGCAAGGAAAAATGAAGCCGCTGAAAAAGAAGAGAGTGAAGAAATATCAAAATAAGAAGCCCATGGAGGAAAAATTAATGCCTCGGAAGACGACACTGGATGCCGGATCTCTTATTACACCATTTAATGTAATATCGGGTATTATCATTCTTGCGGGCCTGATACTGACCATCCTTAGATTTACCGGCGGCCTCGGAGCGGTCACTCATCTTGATAACAACAATCCGTGGGGAATATGGATCGGCTTTGATCTTCTCTGCGGCGTGGCCCTGGCAGCCGGTGGTTATGTCACCTCCGCCGCCTGCTATATTTTCGGCCTGAAACGTTATCACTCCGCCGTGAGGCCCGCCATTTTGACAGCATTTCTCGGATACGCTCTGGTTGTGCTTGCGCTGCATTACGATGTTGGCCGCCCCTGGCGCCTGCCCTATCCTGTTTTTCTGTCCCAGGGCACAACCTCTCTGCTGTTCGAAGTGGGCCTGTGTGTATTTCTTTACCTTACGGTACTGTTTGTCGAATTCAGTCCGGCCGCCATGGAATGGCTGGGCCTGAAAAGAGTCAGAAATATTGTGGTCCGCATGACCCTTGTCCTGACGATCTTCGGCGTGATTCTTTCGACGCTTCATCAGTCCTCTTTAGGGGCACTTTTCATGATCGCACCGTCGAAACTTCATCCGCTATGGTATTCGGGGTATCTGCCGGTATATTTTTTCATCTCCAGTATATTTGCGGGCCTGTCCATGGTCATATTTGAAAGTTCCCTTTCACACCGGTTTTTGCACCATAAAATGGATGAGACCCACCTGAATGAAAGCAGGAGTGTAACCTTAGGTTTCAGCAAGGCCGCCGCCTTTGTCATGGCGGGATATACAGCCATTAAATTAATAGGCATTGCAATGGACAATAACTGGCACTATCTGACCACGGGATTCGGGCAGTGGTACCTTTTGGAGATGGTAGGTTTCGTAGCACTTCCGGCATTTTTATATGCGCTGGCAGTCCGGGAAAAAAATATTTACCTGGCGCGATGGGCGGCCGTGTGGTCTGTGCTGGGGGTGATCCTGAACCGTTTTAACGTCTCTCTGGTCGCGTTTAACTGGCATCTCCCATCCGCCGACCGCTATTTTCCTAGCTGGATGGAGATCGCAACATCGATCTTTATCGTGACTGTCGGGGTGGTGGTGTACCGGTTTATCAGCACAAGGATGCCGATATTTTACGAACACCCGGATTACCGGCAGGAACACTGATCCATTCAACCAGCAACCCGGAGGATATATGGATACCATCTTTTATACACTGCATGATTTTATGCTCCATACTAAAAATATCGTATATCTCCTGATGGGGGGAATCCTGATCGCGCTGCCGCTTTTCTGGCGATTTCTGACCGGCAGGGATGAGAAGAAACGGACATATTAATATTTTTGCTGCTGCCGGGCACTGCTTGCTGAAACTTGAAAAATGCAACCCGGCAGCACGATACCGCGTCAAAGTAAAAGGGGGAGGCATCAATGTTCGATTTTCTGACCGGACCCATGTTCTGGCTGTCTATCAGCATCTGCATCATCGGCATGATCGTTCGGATTGTTTTATATATCAGAGGGCTGAACTGGCAAATGGATCGGGTGGCCTACAGGGCTCATCCCGGCCCCGGGTTCAAAGGTGCTGTGAATTCCATTATCAGATGGCTGGTGCCCTTTGGAACGTATAGCTGGCGAAAACAACCCTTTATGACGATTATTTTCTTTGGTTTTCATATCGGTGCTGTCCTGGTCCCGCTGTTTCTTCTGGCACACAATATCATTCTAAGGGAAAAAATCGGCATTTTTCTGTTTACACTTAACCCGGCCGCTGCCGACATTCTGACATGGATGGTTGTCATGAGCGCGCTATGTCTGATGCTTCGGCGAATCGCCCTTCCTGAAGTGCGTATACTTACTACGGCGTATGACTATTTCATACTGGTTTTATCTGCCGCCCCTTTTATTACAGGCCTTCTGGCCCGGTATGAAATGGGCGATTACACGTTTTGGCTGACCGTTCATATTTTGTGCGGCGAAGCACTGCTTATCGCCATTCCGTTCACCAAACTGTCACATATTGTCCTTTTCTTTGCATCACGTGCCCAGCTCGGGATGGATTTCGGCATAAAAAGGGGCGGAATGAAAGGGAAAAATATGGCCTGGTAATGACCCGGGCCCAAGGAGAAAAGAACATGCCTGAAGGTATCCTTTGTAACAAGAAACCGGTTGAAACCGAAGAGCAGCTGAAAACGCTCCTCTCCGATACCGGCGGCCGTGAATATTACAAAGAGATGAAAGAACTTGACGTCGATTACGATCTGTTGTGGAAAACCATTCAAGCAACATTCAAGTCCCGCATGAAAACCTGGTTTGAAATCTGCGCTCATTGCGGATTATGTGCCGACAGCTGCTTTTTTTATCTGATAAACGATCGTGATCCAAAACAGGTTCCTGCATACAAAATCCAGTCTACACTGGGCGAAATCATCCGCCGCAAGGGCAGGGTGGACAATGAATTCATGCATATGTGCATGGAAACGCTCTGGGCCAAATGTACATGCTGCAACCGCTGCAGCATGTATTGCCCTCACGGCATTGATACAGGTGTCATGATCAGCTATACCCGCGGCCTGTTGTATGCACAGGGCTTTGTTCCATGGGAAATGAAAATAGGTGCGGGCATGCATCGTGTCTACCGGGCTCAGATGGATGTAACGGATATAGATTTTATCGAGACGTTCGAGTGGATGGTGGAAGAATATGAAGATGACTATCCAGGCCTGACGGTTCCCGTGGAAAAAGAGGGGGCCGATATCATGTACACCGTCAATGCAAGAGAAGCAAAACATTACCCTGAAGACCTCGCAGAGGCTGCGATTCTTTTTCACCTGGCAGGAGAAAACTGGACCGTTCCGAAAACCGGATGGGAACTGACCAGTCTGGCCATGTTTGCCGGTGACTGGGCAGCCTGTAAAATGCAGGTAGAACACGTGTATGCAGCGATGGAACGGTTGAAGCCGAAGCGAATGGTCGGTACGGAATGCGGACATGCCCACCGGGCCACTGTTATCGAGGGCCCTTACTGGGCCGGAAGAAAAGACGGTCTGCCGCCTGTTGAATCGATCCACTATGTCGAATGGGTCGCACAAGCACTTAGAACCGGAAAACTCAGGATCAATCCGAAAAAGCGCCTTAAAGTACCGGTTACTCTTCAGGACTCATGCAACTATATTCGCAACCACGGGCTGAAAGAAATAACCAGGGAAATCATGAGTTATATTGTCGAACCAGGTTATTTCGTGGATATGACACCAAACATGGAACATAATTACTGCTGCGGCGGCGGCGGCGGTTTCAACGGCATCGGTCTTTACCGCGCTCAACGAAACAAAGCGCTGATTACCAAGCGGGACCAGATTGTCGACACCGGTGCCGAGATGGTTATAGCTCCGTGTCATAACTGCTGGGATGCTATCCGTGATCTTGAAGAGGAATATAAAATAGGCATCAAATGGTCTTTTTTAAAACCGCTGCTTATCAGCATGGTTGATCTCCCCGAGCATCTAAAACCAAAACAATAGGGTGGTTGTTCAGGCGTCCTACCCGTTAAAGAGGTGATATATGTTTAAAAAGATCTTGTTTCCAACATCGGCCACCGAAGCATGTGATCATGCCGCCCGGGTGGCCTTTAACATTGCAGCGCGTTACGATGCCCATATCAGCATTTTTCATGTACTGGGCGTTCCAACGCGCGGCTTCAGCCGGATTGTGCTGGATGTCAAAACCAAAGAGCAGGTAGAACTCGACGAGGACTATACGGCATGGGTTGAGGAGGATGTAAAAACGCACTATGCCAGACAGCTTGAAAGTGCCAAAGATTTTAAAATCAAAGTTTGTGTGGGATTTCCTCACCGCGAAATTCTAAGGGAAGCAAGGGCGGAAAAGCCGGATCTGATTGTCATGGGAGGCAGCACCGGCGACGCGGAAGATTCCGTATACAAAAAGAGTATGGTCGGTTCAACGCTTCAACGGGTAGCCAGGGCGGCACGCTGTCCGATTCTGGTGGTCAATCGTCCCGCGGCGTCGTTCTGGGGAGGCATGTCAAATGTGGTTTTCGGTACCGATTTTTCAAAGGCGTCCGACTCGGCGTTTAACTTTGCCTGTAAACTTGCCGAAAAACTCGATTGCGAACTCCATATTTTCCACGCCCTTGATATCAGCAGCGTGCATATGGGCCGTATTGTGGCCCAGGATGAAATCGAGTCAAAAATACGGGAAAGTCTGAGACGAATCAGGGGCAGGTATGCTGGTAAAATGAAAAATATCAAAGATTACTCGTTTGATGTCTGGGAGGGTATCCCCTATATCGAAATCGTCAAATATGCACGGGAAAAGCACGCGGATCTTATTGTGATGGCACACCATTCAAAGAAACCGGAACCCGAGGACACCCATCTCGGCAGCAATGTCGAGCAGGTGATTGTCAGGGCCGGATGCCCTGTTATCAGTGTCAACAGGTAGATTATTTTTTAACAGGCCGGAATTTATCTAAACTGATTTATACGAGATGAAAAGAGGTTATTGATGAGTAAAAAAATATTGATCATTGATGATGATCCAAAGATCGTTGACTACCTTGAAACCCTTTTCCAGGATAACGGGTACACCGTCTTTTCGGCGGCTGATGCCCTGGAGGGACTCGAAATCGCCAAAAGGGAAATGCCGGACATGATAACCCTCGACATTGAAATGCCGGGAGACTGGGGGCCAAGGTTTTATCGTAAAATGGTTCAGGTAAAGTCCATTAAAAATACACCTGTCATGGTTATCAGCGGCCTGTCCGGAAGTGAGCATGCCATCGGTAAAGCCGTAGCAAGCATCTCAAAACCGTTTGACCGGGACGAGGTATTGAAAATTGTCAAGGAGACAGTCGGATAAATTCGGGGGAAACCATGCATGGAAAAATACTGCTCATAGACAGTGACGATAATCATTCCAAAGCCATCGGGGTTTACCTGGAACGTCATCAGTACAAAGTCTCTATCGCCGATTCATGTGATGATGCCCTGCCTGTATTTGACAACTTGATTCCGGAAATTATAATAGCCGACCCGGATTGGCCTCAAACCGATACCATATACCTTCTGGAGAAGGTGAAAAAAAAACATCCGGAAATCCAGATCATTATAACGTCGGATGCCGAACATATCGATCAGGTAATGGAGACGCTTGGAGGTACTGTGGCAAGCTTTCTCACCAAGCCATTGAAGAGTCAAATTCTGGATCATTCCTTAAAACAGGCGGAAGAGGTGATTGCCTTAAACAAAAAGGTTATAACATATGAAAAAGAATTGAGTGAACTGCGCGATGCCCAGAGCCTGAATCAACAGCTTTTTGATGTGATACCCTGCTACATTTCCGTTCAGGACCGTAATTTTCGCCTTACGGCTACAAATCGACTGTTTAAAAAAGACTTTGGCGATGAGCTGGGATCCTTCTGCTATAAGGTATATAAGCACAGGACTTCACGCTGTCGGGAATGTCCGGTATGGGCAACTTTTGAAGATGGCAGACCTCACTCCACGGAAGAAATTGTCACATCAAAATCCGGTGAACAGCACAATGTCATGACATGGACCGCACCTGTCCGCAACTCTTCGGGCCGGATTAACCAGGTTATGGAAATGTCCACCGATATCACCCAGATCCGCCGGCTCCAGGACCACTTGACCTCCCTGGGCCTTATGCTGGGCTCCATGTCCCACGGCGTAAAAGGGATGCTGACGGCTTTAGACGGCGGGCTTTACCAGCTTGAGACCGGCGTCGAAAAAAAGGAGATGGCAAGAATCGAAAAGGCGTTTGACCAGGTAAAGGAGATGACCGGCAGTATTCGAAAGATGGTTCTGGAGATTCTTTACTATGCCAAATCAAGGGAACTGCGATACGAGGAGGTGGATATTGCCGAAATGTCCCGTAAGCTGGCGGAAATGACCAGGGCCATCGCCGATAAAAACGGGATATCTCTGGAAATAGAGATAGCGCCGTCTCTTGGGGTTTTCGAGATTGATCCTAACTGGCTGCAGGCTGCAATAATGAATTTTCTGGAAAATGCAATGGATGCATGCATTTATGATCGGAGTAAGAAAAAGCATTG
>NBLJ01000119.1 GCA_002084545.1 Desulfobacteraceae bacterium 4572_123
GTCGTTGACGGCGGCAGCCAAGACGATACCGTCACCATTGCAAAATCAGCGGGTGTGCGGGTGATCCGCGCGGCCCCTTCAAAGGCCGGTCAAATGAATGCCGGCGCAGCTGCAGCCACCGGCGATATGCTGCTGTTTCTACATGCCGATACCCGTCTTCCGGACAATTTTGCCCGGCACGTCAGGACGGCAGCTTCCCAAAGGCAATTTTGCGCCGGGGCCTTCAGCCTGAGCATCGATTCCAACGCCTGGGGGCTGCGATTCATTGAAAAAGTGGCCAACTGGCGTTCCCGCTACCTGCAAATGCCATACGGCGACCAGGCCCTGTTTGTCGGACGGAATATGTTCGATAAAATCGGCGGATTCCCGGATTTTCCCATCATGGAAGACTTCGAGCTGATCCGGCGACTGCGACGCCGGGGCCAGATTATCCTGCTGCCCCAGCCTGTGCACACCTCTGCGAGGCGCTGGCTGAAATTCGGCATTTTTAAAACCTGGCTTTTAAATCAAATAGTTATCGTCGGTTACTTCCTTGGCATCTCTCCCCGGAACCTTTGTCGGTTGTATCGCCGCGAAAAAGGGGCCGGCAGCCGGCAAAATTCTGTTTGAGCGACCCGACCTCGATGACCTGAAACAGCAGTACACGGTGGTTGACTTGCATTTTCACTCCCGGTATTCAGACGGAATAAACCTGGTGGGGGCCATCGCACGGCGGGCCCGTCAGCTTGGAATCGGCATCGCCATTACCGATCACAAGAGAAGAAGGCCACGGCTTTTCATAAAACGCCACGCTCCTGACGCAGCTGCTCATTTTCCGTTTATCCGGTTCAACATCGGGATTAAATAATCCAGTTTTGCTTCTTCCAGGATTTGATCCAGGACAAACCCTTTGGCATCCAAGCCTCTTAGCTGGTAATACTCATTTTTCAACAGCGTTTCATCGGGCACGGTCCCTTCCGTTCCGCCTTGCTCGAGCGGCACCAGGATTCTGTCCGGCAATTTATCATCATCCGCGGTGATCCCCATCAGGTTGTTCAGTGATCTCTTTAAGAGCCAGCAGCGATGCCCGATATCGATAAAGTCCTGTAACGATAATCCGTATCCGGTTGCAGCATTTAAGCCATCCAGGGTATTTTCAAGCCCGATCGCCCACTGTACAAAATGACAGATGCAGATATTGTTGGCCATCAAGCCAATGCCTTCTGAAAGGTAGACCATTTTCGCCTTGCCTTCACTCACTGTTGCCGCATATTCCTCTTGCAAGCCAGCCTGTGGCCATGAGACAGAGCCCTGCTCAACAGCCTGGCAGGCGTGTTGAAGATGACAAGCCCCCCGATTGGACATCATGTAAGCCAGTGCCATCCCATGAAATGCCCGGGGATCATGCATCGGCAATTCCAGCCTTTTTATAGTAACCAAAAATTCTTTTGCTGCGGCCGGAAGACTTTCGGCCAGTGAGGCCGATCCTTCCGCTGCCTTGTTCCCGAATCCCTGGCGATAGGCTATTTTTTCTATTAATTGCATGATCGCATCAGCGTCTCCCCAACCAATATTCATCCCGTCCAGGTCCTGATCCGAATAATAGCCCCTTTCTGTGGCCTCCATTATAAAAGCAATGGTCGCTCCGCAACTGATAGAATCCAATCCCAGGCGATTGCACAGATCATTGGCCTTAGACACCGCTTTTAAATCAAATACCATGGTCATGGAGCCGAATGCCCCCAGGGCTTCAAATTCAGGTCCAGGGCCGGTGCCAATAGCATATTTCCCATCCTTGATGGCGATTTCCGGTTTACAGGCAATTTGACAGCCATGGCATGCTTTTCGTTTTATAAGAATTGTTTCCGCCATCATATTGCCGCCCAACTCATCGCCCATTTCATCGATCAACCCCACGGACCAGTTTTTAATCGGAACATCACCGGTCATCATTCCAATTTCCATGGCAGCGGCAGTTCCAACCTCGCTCAAGGACATGGAGACAACGGATTGCCCGGCAGCTTCGACAGCCAGTTTTCGAGCAGCTTTAAAACCTGTTTCATCAGCCAAAGGGACCTTCTGGGCGCCGGCGGCCACAATCGCCTTCAGATTCTTGCTGCCCATGACAGCACCCATGCCGGTTCTTCCGAGATAGTTCGCTTTATCATTGCAAATTGCCGCAAATTTCACTTTGTTTTCCCCGGCAGGGCCAATCACCAGTGATTTTATTTTTTTATGGTCACGATATATCTCTTGCAGCCTGTCGATTGCTTCAAAGCTGTCCAGCCCCCATAAATCACCGGCGGCCTTCAAGGTGATCTTTCCATCGATCACTTCAATAACAGTTGGCAGCGCCGCGGCACCCTTAATGATAATGCCGTCCAATCCATTCTTTTTTAAAGCCACTCCAAATGAACTCCCGGATGAAGACTCTCCCCAAATTCGGGTCTGGGGAGATTTTGCGCAAACAGTGAAACGGGAAGTCCCCGGGAAATTGGTACCCACCAGTGGGCCCGTCATAATAATCATCGGGTTTTCAGGAGACAGAGGATCGACATCAGCCGACACCAGCTCAAGAAACAATCTGGCGGAGAATGCGCTGCCCCCGATAAATTTTTTGTAATAATCGGGATCTGCGGGATACTCCCCGATGCTGCCCTCAGTCAAGTCGATGATGGCAATTTTAAAAAAATTTCCGGACATTCTGGCTCCTCTATTTTTTTTTCTTTACGATCAAATCTTCGTATCCCATCTCTTTCAAAATTATGGGAAACTCGCTAAAGGTCGGCCTTACAACCGGAAGCAATTTTAACATGGCAGTGATTTTTCCCCCCTGTTTGACTTTACCACGGGTGACGGCGGCAATCGGGTTTTCCAATCCATGCCAGAACCTGTGAGAATGATCGGCACTTTGTTTTGACCACACGTCTTCTTTCAGATCACAAGGACCCAGATAATAGGTGCCATAGGAGCCGTCTTGGGGTTTGTTTTTCAAATCAATGGTAATTTCGCAATCAGGATCCGTGTAGATGAACTTGATAATAATACCTGCTTTTGCCATTTTGGGACCTATCTTTTCATGTCTCAGGACCTTACCTAAAAAATAGCCATATATTTCAAAAAGATGATCGGCATCTCGATAGTATTCGCTCATAATGGTTCTCCTTGTTTATTGGAATTCATCTATTCAGGTTTTCGCTGATCAAATTTTCTACCAAAAATCATACTGGCGATGGCAATTCTTAGCATTTGAAGCGTTCCCCCAGCCACACTCCAGGCCCGGGCGTCACGGACCATTCTTTCCAGTGGAAATTCTACACTGTAGCCATATCCGCCAAATACCTGCATGGCTTTATCGGTCACTTCCTTGACCATTTCGTTGGCAAAGCATTTACCAATTGATGCCTGATAGATTGAAGGCAATCCCTTACCGGCTTCCCCCACAGCACGATATACCAGGAGCTTTGCCGCATCCAGTTTCATGGCCATATCGGCGATGGCAAACTGAATGTCCTGGAATTCACAAATCGGGCGGTTAAAAGCCTTGCGCTGCAGGGCATATTTTTTTGCTTCTTCCAGCGCACCCCCTGCCACTCCCAGGCACATAGCCGAGTTGCCGCAACGCTCGATATCAAACGTGAGCATCAGCTTTCCAAATTCACCTTGCTTGATGACAAGATTGTCGTGAGGGACTTCAACATTATCAAAAAACAAGTCACAAGAAGGCATACCGCGAAGCCCCATGAATTCTTCCTGTTTTCCAAAAGTAAAGCCGGCCATCCCCTTTTCCACTAAAACAGCCCCGATTCCTTTGTATCCCTTTACATCTGCGAAACGCGTATAGACCAGGTAATGGCTGGCCTCACCGCCGCCGCTGATAAAGCGCTTTTCACCGTTAAGCAGATAATGATCTCCCTGGTCTTCAATAATGGTCGACAGCGCCGTCAAGTCAGATCCTGCTTCCGGTTCGGTCATACAGACGGAAACGCTATATTCTCCACTGCATACTCCGGGAATAACGGCTTTTTTCTGCTCCTCGCTGCCAAACATGTCAATGACACGAACCGCACCAACATTTGATTCAAATACGGTGGCCGCGATCATGGGACTGTATCTAGCCAGCTCTTCAATAGCAAGAATCGCCGTCATGGAATCCTCATCAGCGCCACCATATTGTGAAGACAATGTCATCCCAAGCAACCCCATTTGCGCATACTTGTTCGTCAGTTCCCGTGGGATAACACGTGTTTTATCGACCTGGGCCGCCAGATCTTTGAAATTTTCTCTTTTTCCCATATCCCGCAGACTATCGAGCAGCATGGTCTGTTCTTTTGTAAAACTAAAGTCCATAATTTGCTCCCGCAATAACTAAACTTTATATTATTTCTGTAATTTCTCTTATATGGGTGATGTTTTCAAGATCGAGGATTTTATTACAAACATTGTCGATTGTGGTTTGGTCCCGGTTGCCGGAAAACTGTTTGACCTTTTTAATAATGTCATTGGCTTCCATGGGATCTCTGGGGTCACCCTTGGGAATATCAATCTGCTTAACAAGCCGGGAACCATCTTTTAGTTTGATTTCCACCCGGCTTGAGGTTTTTTCAGGATAGATTTTTTCCAACGCCTTATCGGCATGGATTTGTACTTTGTTTGAAAGGCCTATCAAATTCGAATCGGCTATTCGTTTTTCAGTGAGTTGCTGCGGGCCTAGTTCGCCATCTGCCAGGCAGACCGCAACAACGTAGGGTATTGAAAACTGGGCGGAAACAAATGAACTGCCCGGGGTCACTTCCTTTCCCACCGCCAATTTGGCGATGCCATAAGTAAAAACATCAATTTTATCAATTTGTGAAAGGGTTAATTTGTTTTCGTCCTGGATTTCAAGTGCTGCCTGGGCCGCTCCATGTGTATGCCGGCAGGCGGTATAGGGCTTGAAATATATGTCTGTTATGGAATAGTGTTGCCCCAGTGCGTCTATAATTTTTTCAAGTTTGGGCGCGGCCGCCGTTGTAATGACCGCAAAACCTCCATTTAGCTCAGATCCCTCAATAATGTAAGGGGCCCCTGTGACACCCGCGCCGGCCAATCCGGCTGCCATCAGACCGGCACTGGCTGCCTGTCCGCCCTGAACTATTTTAACAGTATAGCCGCCCATCAGGTTTTCACCGGTTGAGATGGGCATAACATACGCTGCATTGCCAATGGCTGAAGCCATCTGCTGCGCGCTAAACGATTGGAGTCGACCGGCCGCCACGGCAGCCCCAAATGTTCCACAGGTCCCCGTCGGTAAGAAGCCGCCCAGTGTATGCCAGGGATGCATCGCTGCCGCCGGCCTGTTCGCCGCTTCATAGCCGGCGACGATCGCCTCGATCATTTTTTTCCCATTTAACTTCAATTTTTCTGTCATTGCCAGGGCCGCGGGGATTACGGCCGTACCCGGATGATTTCCGCCAAAACGCGCGCCATCTTGGGCTTCTATTGCTTCGGCGGTCGTTCCGTTGATAAAAGCGGCGTTATGAAGGTCCGTTTTAAAGCCACAGCCCAGGGCGGGGATATTGCCTTGGGTCCCAAGGGACTTAATGTAGGCGATAACGGCTGCCACCGCGTCGAGCTCCAACGACCCGTATACGTTGGCCACAAAATCAAGAACGCACAATTTTGCCATTAAAATAGTTTCCTGTGGCAGGCTGTCATAAGAAACAGTTGAGCAAAATTCTGCCAGTTTTTTAGTATATTCCATATTCATCTCCTTTATACATATCCTTTTTTCTCGTAAATACTGATCAAACGGCCGGGATCGAGAATTTCTCTCAGTACTCTCAGCTCATTGCTGGTCGGCGGTTGTGTTTCATGTACGTCATCGGCCACCTTGAGCTCCCATGGCGTTGCGTCCACAATTTCTTTCACCGAACTTCCGGGATGATATGAAGCCAGATAGGCCTCACAAGCGTCCTTATCAAATCTTAAAACCGCCTTGTTGGTAATCAGAGCTTGCGGACCCGTATTGGGCGGCAGCCCCCATTTTTCTCTGGCTCCCGGACCGTCAATATACCCAGGGGTGGTGACAAAATCCAATTTTTTCGCCAGCCGTCGCTTATCGTGCAAGGCGATAATGAGTGTCTTTTTGGCCAGAGAACCAATCGGGTTTGCCCCGCCACTGCCGGGCAATCTGCTTTTGGGATGATCATAATCTCCAATCACGGTGGTATTAATATTGCCATATTTGTCCACCTGGCTGCCGGATAAAAACCCGACATCCACCATCCCGGCTTGTAAAAACATCCCCATAATTTCAACCAATCCACCAATCATGGCAGCCCCCGGATTCAAGCAGGGATCACCAACAGATAAAGCGATTCGTTTGGGCTGAGCGTCAATTACGCCGGATTCCTGCATCATGATCGCATTCGGCGCATGGGTATATTTGGCGATATTAGCCGACATGGCCGGAAAGCCGGTGCCAACAATGACCAGGTCGTTATCCTTTATTTCCCTTGCGCCACAGCAGGCCATCAGTTCAGGTTTAATATAGTCGTTCGCATGAGTTGCCATTTTTCAAACCCCGTTAAATTGTATGTTTTTTTAAAATCTAGTAGTAACTTCTCAAAAAGTTGCGGTCAGCGGTCCGCAACATGTATTTTGATTTCGCTAAAGGTGTCCATTTAGGGCGCCATCGAATGGACAATGACGCTCAACCAAAACGCATATTGCGCTCAGTTTATAGCAGATTGCCCGGGCTTTTTGAAAACTTGCGTCTAGTAGGCGTAACTAACCGGATACCCATAATCAAAGTCTGCTTGCAGCTTCTTAAAAGCCTCATAACCCAATTTTTCAATATAGTGCTTCGTATAGGCGCTGCGATCCTCAATATCGTATACCCATTCTTTTAAAAATTCCTTGAAGCCCTGTTCGGTATTTGAAGCCTGCTGATAAAGATAGCCATAGGAAAAATCGGTATCATAAAACCCCGGCGTGTAACCGGGATGAGCCCCAAAGGGGTCTTCCACCACAGCCACAACCTTGGGAGCCGGCACAATTGTCCGGGAGGGGTCTTTGCCAATTGTCTCGCGGGTGACGATTCTTTCGCAGAAAATGATTACCTTTTTGGATGCATTGGCACCGTATTGACAATCTCCGCCAATTCCCCAGATCTGGGCATTGCCGGATTCATCGGCCTGCTGAACATGAATGATTCCAACGTCCGGATTTAAGGAGGGCACCAGCAGGGTAGGCTTTCCATCAAACGGAGAATCAATCATCTTATACTTGTTTTCTCCCATAAAAGATTTTACATTTAGCAGGTCCGTTCCCACCATATCTTTCACCGGCACAAACGGCATTCCCATTGCTCCGGCCAGAAGCATCATCGGCAAAGAGAGATTGGAGTATTCTTCGACCTCAATTTTATGAGGAATGCCTTTTTCCAAAGATCTCCTGTAACAGCGCCCCAATCCGTAAAGCCCTAAGGACAGGAAAGTGGCAATAAAACGCTTGACACAACCGGCACCAATAAGCATATCAAAATCATCGGCCGCGTTGCTTCTGGTAATCGTAAGGTCTTTGATGCCCTGCCTGATAATTTCATGTATAGCGGAAAAAGGAGACCGGCAAATGTATCCACCGATAAACAGAAAATCACCACTTTTAACATGTTTTGAAATGGCCTCTTTAGCCGTCATTACCTTGTTCATACTTAATACCTCTTGATGACAAAACTATTAAATTTCAAAAATACTGCGACTTATAATTTCTTCCTGCGCAATGTCACTCAAATCAACAAAGGTGCCTGAATATCCGCTGATTCTGACAATCAGGTCCCGATATCTGTCTGGCGCTTTCTGGGCCAGCCTTAAAGTCTGGGTGTCCACCATATTGAATTGAACCTGCACCCCGCCCTTTTCAAAATAGACTTTCACCAGGTTCATTAAATTTTCACTTATAATGGTTTCGCCTTGAAATCTCATGTTCAGGTTAGTTCCGTTGTAAATCCTTTTAAGTGGAAGTTTGGCCACGGAATTCATGATGGCTGTTGGCCCATTCAAAGTGACCCCATTGCTCGGCGTAATCCCATTTCCCAAAACGTCCCCGGCATAACGTCCATCTGCCGAGGCACCCGTAAAAGCGCCCATCGTAATATGGAAGCCAACAGAAAAAATACCGGGCCAGAATGCGCCCCCACGAAAATTCTTATGGTCACTCAAAATCTTACAGAAATGATCGGCCACTTTAATAGCCATAGCATCTGCTTCATCCAGGTCATTGCCATACTTGGCAACCCTCGTGGACAAATATTTTTGCTTGTCTTCATTATCCATCCAGTCATTTGCCAACCACGCAGCCAAATCACCGATTGCAAATTTTTTATCCTCAAAGACCACTTTTTGCACCGCATAGAGGCTGTCAGCCGTGTTAGAAAATCCCATGAATTGAACACCGGTTGAATTGTATATGGCGCCTCCTTTGGTGAGATCCATTCCCTTCTCCACGGGACCGTCAATCATGGCAGAGGCAAAGGGTGAGGGGACCAATTTGGCAATGGCATCATCCAGGCAGGTGATTCCTCTTACCATTTGCCCAATAAAATGACTAATCTGTTTGTCATAGCCGTTCCAGACATCTTCAAAGGATTGAAAACCGGCCGGGTCTCCGGTTTCAACTCCTGAAAGATAGCCAAAAATATTGTCCACGCCATCGGCTAAGGCCAATTCCAGGCATTTGGCCCCATTAAACTGAACCGCGAAAGTGGAACCAAACGTTTTGCCCTGGGCATTGGGTTCCAGACATCCGACAATTCCATAGTCTCTGGCATCCGACAGGGTATGTCCGGCATCCACCAATGATGCGATAATGGCATCATCATTGAAAAAATGCAGCAAAACACCGTCTTTTGCATATTCCACTGCCTTGAGAAAAAAATCCTCTGGAGATTTACGGCTTAATCTAACACCAAAATTGGGTTGAACCGTCCGAACGTCAGCATACGCTTCCATGGCGATATAACTCAAATCATTGGTTGCATCTTCACCATCAATCCCCAGGCCGCCGACGGTAACATTTTGTGTGGTTTTTCCTTCCGTTCCTTCACCACCGGGGATATAGGCCTCCTCCAGCACATTCCAGAGCTCATTGGTTTTCAAATACAGCAAAGACATCAATTCCTTTGCCTTTTGCGGCGTCACCAATCCCTTGTCCAAATCCATTTTATAAAAAGGATAGAGAACTTGATCGATCCTTCCCAGGGAGATTGAATTCCCGCCGGACTCAATCTGGGCGATCATGTGAATAAAATAAACACACTGCACTGCCTCATGGAATGACCCGGCTGGATGTTCAGGCACCCGTTCGCATACCTTTGCTATGGTCCGCAATTCGGATGCTCTGGTCTCATCGCTTTGCTTGGCGGCCATTTTTGCCGCCAGTTTGGAATATCGTCTGGCAAATTGAACCGCCGCGTTCAAGGACCTGATAACAGATTGATAGAACAGGCCTTTTTCAGAATTTTTCTGTTTTTTATCAAGAAGATCATACTTTTTCTGCGCTTTTTCAATCCAATATCTTCCATTACATCTTCGGGCAGCCGGGCCTCAAAATAGTCCTCAACGGTTTTTCCCTCCCAGAAAGGAACGATATCCTCAAGGATTTCGCGTTTCTCATCTTCAGCTATCAGGGCCCTTTGAACTTCGCGTTTATCAAAATTTCCCACATCCCCTTCGATCCATCTGATTTTATTTTCCGGAAATAAGGGAGCGCCCTTTAATTTACTTGTTCGGCACCCGACGATCAGGTCATCTTCGCGGATAATTACTTTGATATTTTTCAAAACATTATCAAATGCCAGACTCATGCGGGTTAATGGGTCTTTATCCCAGTTTTCGGCCATGGAGCGGGTCAGATAGCGAGCCCGTTCAATACAAACTTCCTGAGGCGCGTTAATGATTCTGTCTCTCAGTCTGGCGACTCTTGTACCTGAATTGGCTGCCGGTGAGCATAGGTGAAGTTGCATCTCAATCTCCCGTTATTATTCTATACCTTGATATCCATATGATTTAACAAAATCATATCTCGAATGCTTTTAGGCAAATTTCTGTTTAAAAATAAAAAAAATGTGCTCATGAAATCAACTTGATTGTGAAGTTTTGGGTTATCAGTTTTTAATACCTTTACAATTTTCTTTGCCGCCGAGGCAGGCGTTGTGGCATCCTTTATTAATTCGTTGTCCCTGTCGATAAATCGTTTGGCACGTTCCCGGTAGGGAGAACCTTCAGGCGGCACCTTGTGTATTTTGGCCGCAAAACTGGTGGACACCTGGGCGGGTTGAATAATGGCCATCTTTATTCCAAAAGGCTTGACTTCATACTGGATCGATTGAACCAGGCCTTCAATGGCAAACTTGGTCGCGGAATAAATAGACTCAAACGGGAACGGGACCTGCCCTACCAGTGAAGACATGGCTATCAGTTTTCCTTTTCGGTTTTCTCTCATGGAGGGGATAAATGCCTGAAAAATAGCCGACGCGCCAAATACATTGATCTCAAAACATTTCAATGCGGCTTCCAGATCTACCTCCTCAAAGGGTCCAAAAAAGCCAATTCCAACATTGGAAAGGACTGTATCGACCCTTCCAAATTGTTCCAGTACCTTATCGCGAAATCCTAAAATACCTTTTCGATCGGTGATATCCAATGTTTCCAGATAGTGTTTCCCGCCGATCGCATCCAGTTCTTTTCGCAGTATTTCTATGTTCTGACCGTCGACATCAAATCCAGCGACACTATCTCCTGATTCAGCCAGCATTTTTGCGACTTCTTTTCCCATCCCCTCGGCTAATCCCGTGATGACGATAATCTCACCCATTTTCTTTTTTCCTCTTCAATAATGGCAATGTTAAGGTTTATACAACTTGCCAAGCTGCTTCATTGATGCCATGAAATCCGGATTCTGCAACTTGAATCCACTGTCTTCAAGCTTCTTATTATCCACAACATAGTCATAATAAAGATACTTAACCGCTTCGTATTCAAGATCAGGAATTTTGCCCTTCAGACCGGAAATAAATCCATCAATTAACGATATTATTTTTACCAGGCTCAGTGGCAGATGTAATATTGGAATTTTTGTCTGATATGTTTTTGCCGCCATTACCAATGCTTGCTCAAGTGTGGGATTGGAATTTTCTGCGATATTAAACACCTGCCCAATAATGCCCTGTTTCAAAGACAGATGTTCCAAGGCCGTGGCAACATCTTCAGCCCGAACATTTGATAACAGCTGTTTCCCGCTGCCCGGTATTGCTGAGATTGAAGTTGGTCGTGAAAAAGCTTTTCCCGCCCCATCGTTGCACCTTGGCCCGTATACTGTACATGGACGTATTATGACGGCTGGCAGGCCTTCTGTTATTCTGTGAAAAACAATGTTTTCGCCTTCGGCTTTACTTTTACCGTAATCGTTCTCAGGATGCCTCTTATCGGTTTCTTTGTAAGCCGTTCCGGAATAATACCCGTAAACAGATGTTGAGGTGACATGCACAAAGCTTTTAACTTTTTTCTCGAGCGCCAATTTCGTTATATGGCCAACTCCAGCAACATTTGTCGGATAGAGCTTGCTGTAAGGTGTTGAAAAATCACAGATGGCTCCCAGATGAAAAACCCGGTCAACATCTCCTGCAAATAATTGAGGAAGCGTATCCGGTTTTGTCAAATCAGCAGCTACATATTCAACTCCTAATTTTTCAAAAAATGAGACGTCTTTTCTTGCACGTGCCGTCGCTCGAACTCGTATTCCTTTCTTAACGATATGCTCGACTACATGGCTCCCCATAAAACCGGCTGCGCCAGTTACCAGGGTAATTCCTGAAAATTTCATAGCCGCCCTCTTTTTGTGATCGTCATACAATCATTGCTGAAAATCTTAAAAGTAAAATCAGGGTTCTTCGGACTCGAGTATTTTTTGCCGTGACTCTTCAAGCCATTCCAAAAGCAGTTTATTCATTTTAATGCCGAATTCAGCCATTAAGTTCACATAGATGTCATTGTCCTTCCAGCGCTCAAGGTTCATTTCTCGCTTTTTTAATTGTTCCCGATATAACCTTACCCGCTCATCAATAATTTCAACAGCCCTTTTTTTATCGCCAAAACCAAAAAACACAAATCGCATCAGAAAAGGGTCTCTTAGCAATGTTTTACCATCAGGAGAAAAAGACAGCCATTGGTTGAACTCACGCCGGCCCTTTTCAGTGATTGAATACAATTTTCGAGGCGGCCCCTTCTCCCCAACCTGAACAACTTCTCTAACGGTAATCAACTGTTCTGCAAGCATTTTTTTTAGATTCGGATAAATTTGACCAAAATTGATCGTCCACATGTGGTTAAAATTCTGTTCAATAATATCCTTGATCCGATAACCATGCAAATCACGGTAATGCAAAAGCCCCAGTATGGTATATTTTATCGACATTGCCTTGTCTTTAACACCTTTCAACTGAATTAACCGCCCAATGTCAGGCGGTTGCTTTTCTGCTGGAAATTTTATGATTGACAGCCGCCACAATTGAAAAATCAACCAATAACCGCAGCGGGCAGAAATAAATTCTGGAATAATTTTATTTTTGCTCTCAAAAAAACCCCGAGCAAAAGAAGTCTGCCTAGTATGATAGCCTACTGAATTAGTAGAATAAATAGTTCGGCTGTCATGTCTCGCCCTCCCCGGATTAATCTCTGTTTCTATCGAGTGATGCCGATTGTTTGAAAAAACCGCCTGCTGGCTTCAAAGAAGCATTTCAACCCCGCAAAAAAAACATGTCTTTACCGACTTAACAACAAAAAGCGAATATTGAGGGAGAATGTATAACTTATATATATATTAATTATATATTGTGTCAAGAATTTTCCCTTCTTTTCAACCTTCACACGCCAACTCCCTTCGACACCATCCTGGCGTCTTGCTTTGTCCAGCCGCCCTGCCAGGTTTTCAGTATTCGGATGTTAAACATAGCCTGATGAATTACATTAGATAGTCGTTGGTTCCTTCAAATTATGCCTTTAATAAAATATCTTTACAATTAACCATGGCTCCTATATTTTTGCTTCATGATTATCGAACAGGCAGGTCCAATTATCGAGGGCTTATACATGGTGGGCCCCGCCGCGATGCCGGTCTATCTACTGGACGGAGAAAAACCCGCGGTTTTTGATGCCGGCCTGGCCTTTCTCGGTAAAATCTATGCGGATGGAATCCGGCAAATTTTAGGACACCGGCAGCTTCATTACTGTTTTTTGACCCATTCTCATTTTGATCACTGCGGATCTGTTGCGATGCTCAAAAAATCTTTTCCGGCACTTCAAGTGGCAGCCTCGGAAAAGGCCAAAAATGTGCTGGCACGCCCCAACGCCCTGGCGCTGATCGGAAAATTAACCCGGGCCTCTGAACCGCTGGCCAAAAGCATCGGAGTTGAATTGGCCGCTTTCGAGCGCTTTGAGCCCTTTGAGGTTGATCTAACGTTAAAAAACGGGCAATGCATCGAATTATCCCGCGACTTAACCGTTCAGGTATTTGAAACCCCCGGGCACACCCAGGACTGCCTGAGCTATTTCATCCCTCAAAAAAAAGTC
>NBLJ01000015.1 GCA_002084545.1 Desulfobacteraceae bacterium 4572_123
CCGACCCGGAAAACTTCGATCAGCACCGCCGGCTGACCGTTATAAGAGGCCCAGGCGTCTGTATCTTCAAATCCTTCCTTTACACCGGCAATATCTTCCAGCAGAATCTGAGCGCCGTCTTCCCCGGTGAATACCGGCAAACGGGCATAGTCCCTGGCATATTCTCTTCTGTCCTTGATCCGTACAAGAATGTCTCCGCCGGCGGTTTCCAGACTGCCGCCGCCCAGTTCCACCGATGCCCGGGACACTGCGGCGGCCACCTCTTCAAGGGTGAGTCCATAGCGTCGCAGATTGGCCTGGGATATCTCGATTTGAATTTCATAATCCCTGACCCCCGAAAGCGCCACCTGAGTTATCCGGGGATCCAGGAGCAATTCATCCCGTACCCTTTCCGCCGCGGCACGCAGGATGGTTTCGTCTGTTTTTCCATGCAGGGCCAGCCGCAGCACACTGCGCTTATGGCCGGCGATTGCCACCTGGGGTTCACCGGCTTCATCGGGAAAGGTATAGATTCGATCTATTTCACTTTTGATCTCCTGCCACAGCCGGGTGACATCGGCTCCTTCAATAGCCTCTACCGAAACAAATGCCATTCCCTCCGATGCCGTTGATGAAATTTCATCCACCCCCTCCAGGCCCTGCACAGCTTCTTCCACAGCCAGAACAATACCGTTTTCCACCTCCTCGGGGCTTGCTCCGGGATAGGCAACGGTTATGTTGACCATGTCCATACTGAATTCGGGAAACACCTCCTGCTTTATCCGCAGCCCTGCCAGCAGTCCGCCAACCAGAAATACAATCATCAACAGATTGGCTGTCACGGAATTACCCGCCATCCAGGCAACCGGACCGTGGAAATTTTTTTCAGTATTTTTTTCACTCATATTTTATAAAAGTCCGGCATTATTCATGACAAATCAAAAGCAGTTTGAGATTAGAAACTTGAAGTTAGAAAATGAAACCCGCAATTTTATCCCCCGGTATCAGCCGAACCTGCCGGGTCCGATTCCAGATTTCCGGCCATGCTCTTAAGTCCCATGCCCTGTACCGGTGTAGCCAGATCGGAAATCACGACTGTCTCCCCGGATACAAGGCCGGACCGAACCAGAACACGTTCACCTTGTTTCCAGGCAAGAGTCACCTTCCTGATTTCCAGCGCTTCATTGTGAAAAACCCACACGGTATCCTGGTCACGCAGGGCTAAACGGGGCAGATCGATAACCGATACAAACTCGCGGCCCTTAATTTCCACCGACACATAATCATCCAGCATGAGCTGAGGGCTTGTACCGCCGGAATCAATGCCCAGTGGATCCTGGATTGCAATGATCACTTTAGCCATCCGGCTCTTTTCGCTGAGTTTCCCGGTGGAGCGCAGAACATGGCCCTTCCATGTGCCGCAGCCGGTCTGGGATCGAACCACTGCCGGGCAGCCGTTCTTCCGGTTTATATCCAGTGACAGCAGACGCAGTTCCTCCCTTGCAATGACCTGGTTGCCCTGCTCGATGGCAAGATCGGCCATGGCACGGGCAAGTGCGCTCTCAGCTTTCCGTACCTCGATCTGATAATCGGATGGATCTATTTTGAGGATCAAGTCGCCCCTGGCTACATGTCCGCCGGGAACAAACTGAGGAGACAGCTCCAGGACCTCTCCGGATACCCTTGACTTTAATGTAATCTCCCGAGAGGCCCTTACTGTGCCCATGGCCTTGATAATCGCTCTGCTATTGGCTGTTTTAACGGTCACCACATTCACCAGTGTTGCCTGAGGTTTGTGCAAAGTGCGCTTGACTTGAGGCGATGTGGAATGGAAGTACGCCCATGCGGCACCACCCAGAGCAATAAGTGCAACGGGAAACATCACTTTCAGAACAATTTTAAAGCCCGCGGCTTTTTCCCGGGTGGAATTCATGCTTTTTTCTCCGATTCTTAATCCGACTTTACTCGATGATTCTTTCTAAAAAATATTTGTCGATTCGGACGAGACCAGACGTCCTGTCCAATCTCCGCCCAGAGTTTTGTACAGCAGCACCCTGTACTTGATCAGCTGGGCCTGTTCTCCCACCATCTGACGCTCCAGGGTTTGAACACTGGTCCAGGCACTCAGGTAGGACAGGTAGTCACTTTGTCCGTTTCGATACTGCAATCGGGCATCTTTCAGGGCCAGACGGGATGCATTCAACTGCTCCTTCAGAAGCTCAAGATATTCACCCTGGCGCAACTCACCGATAAGACTGTTTTCCACCTCTTTGACTGCCGCAGCAACAATACCGGCATAATCGCTCATGCGTTCAGCGGCAACGGCCCGCACACGATCCACCTCGGCTTCCCGGCGGCTTCCGTCAAACAGAGGTCCGGTTAAACCGGCAGCCAGGCGTGCTATCCAGTTGCTGAACAGCAGATCAAGGCTGCCGCCGGAAAAAAGAGCCTGCGCCGACAGGGTAATGGCAGGCAAACGATCGGCCCGGGCAGCGGAAACTTCCCAATCAGCCGACCTGAGCCTCAGACCTGCAGCCCTGACATCCGGCCGGGCCGCCAGAAGATCGGCAGGCAGGCCAACGGCCGGGACGGGGATCAATTCAGGCATGGTATCCTGAGTCAGTTCCAAACCGCTCGCGGAGGCCCGTCCCAGCAGTAGAGCCAATTGATTGATGCTCTGCCTTTCGTATAGCCGCAGCAGAGGCAGTTCCGCCTTTACCGATGCCAGGGCCTGGCGCTGCTGGGAAACATCAAGGGCTCTGGCCGCACCGTTGGCAAATCTCAGCCGCTGAAGAGCCAGCAGGGTTGTGTTGGCCTGAATCTGCTGTTTTAAAATGGTAATCTTCCGGCGGAAGGCAAGGATATCAATCCAATTTTCCACGACCTTCCCGGCGACAGAAACCGCGGCAGCATCCAGGTCTTCCCGGGCGGCCTGAAAATTCACTGCCCCTGCCTGTTGCCGTGCCCGAAGACGCCCCCACAAATCCACCTCATAGGATGCTGCCAGCCCCAGATTCCATGTTTCATCAGCGGTTGTGTCAACAGGGCCGCCACTGGATATTTTTATTTGCCTCCGCGCGGTTTCAGCGCCGGCTGAATAGTCAAGAACCGGCACTAATCCGGCACCGGCCTGCCGGGCAAGGGCAGATGCCTGCCGGAGGCGGGCCCGGGCCGACCGAATCGAAAAATCCCGGGAAAGAGCCTCGTTCACCAGATTATTCAGTTCAGGGCTGTCAAATGCCTGCCACCATTGATCCTGCCCCTTTTCAACACCGGTATAAAGGGTGTACCGGTCAGGCATATCAACGGACATGCCGATTCTTCTCTCCGGCTGAAGCCCGGCACATCCCGCCACAGTCGGCAGAATAGCCATGATCAGCATCATGCGGCGCATAAATATCTTCATAATCTTTTAGTCTGGTTCCGACATTAAAAAGTTACAGCCATACAAATAAATGATACATTAAAAATACGCAAATCAATGCCCATGCATCGCCTGGGCCAGGCCGGTCGTTTTGAGCCATGGGGAGAGTCCCCACAGGTAAGCGCAGAATCGCGGGCGGGCGGGATACCGGAGCGTTTAAAAAAGTGAAATGATCTATCGTAATGCTTCCAGCAATTGAGCCATGTCCCGGGCAACAGGCGCTTTAAATTGTAGCCATCGACCGGAGGCAGGGTGGCTGAAGCTCAGATGCCGGGCGTGCAGCATCTGCCGCGAAACACTTTGAATTTTTTCCAATATTTTACCGGCCCTGCTTATGCCTGCATATTTATTTTTCCCACGCCCGCAATAAACCGCATCACCGACGACACAATGACCCATGGCGGCGCAATGCACCCTTATCTGGTGGGTCCGGCCGGTCTTCAGATCAACTTCAAGGAGTGTAAGGCCCGGAAATCGCTCCCGCACTTTCCACAAAGTCAGGGCCGCCCTTGAGTGTCGGCTGCGGGTAGACATCCGCTTCCGGTCAATCGGGTGGCGGCCGATGGGAAGCATGATATTTCCGGATTTATCTTTAATTTCACCGTGAACCAGTGCAAGATAGGTTTTCTTCACCTGCCGCAATTTGAATTGCGCGGAAAGATTCTGATGGGCTTTGTCATTTTTCGCAATAACCAGCGCTCCGGTGGTATCCCTGTCCAGCCTGTGAACGATCCCTGGACGCATTTCACCGCCGATGCCTTCCAGAAAAGGGCAATGGTGCAGCAACCCGTTAACCAGTGTTCCCGAATAATGTCCCGGAGCCGGATGAACAACAATCCCCGCCTGTTTATTAACCACAATCAGATGGTCATCTTCATACAGGATATCTATGGTGATATCTTCCGGTTCACAGGAAACTTTGGCGGGAGGTGGAAAACAGATATGAATGATATCGCCGTCTAAGACCCTGTAACCCGGTTTTTTTGATAAACCGTGAACAGTTATGCCGCCCATCCGGATCATTCTGGCACTTTGTGAACGGGAACAATCCGCAACACGGCGCGCTACAGCTACATCAAGGCGCTTTCCTGAATCCAGTTCATCAGCTATAATCGTAAAAACATTTTTGACAGACATGGCACCTGATCAGGCAGGTTATTCGTCCTCGGGAGGCTCTGGAAACAGTGCGATTATCTCTTCCAGAATAGATTCTTCATCTTTTTTGCGGGCTGTGGAAAGCTCTTTTACCAGCAGAATTTGGGCCGTATCAAACAACTTGCGTTCTCCAAAAGAGAGGTCTTTGGTGTATTTTAAAAGATAAAGATCCCTGAAAACCTCTGCCACCTCGTAAAGCGAGCCGGTCTTGATCTTTTCCATATATTCCCGGTAACGGCGGTTCCAGGTTTGATTGTCAATCAAATTTTCGCGATTGTCCTGAATGACGGCAAAAACCTTTGGGATATCCTCTTCCCTGATTACGTTCCGCAATCCCACGGATTCTACATTGGAGGTTGGAATCATGATCACCATGCCGTTTTCCAGAATCTTCATAATATAGAAATCATGGGTCTCACCGCTTACTACCCGGCTTTCGATGGACTCAATCCGTCCTACACCATGGGCGGGGTAAACCGCCAGGTCACCGACCTTAAACTCCCGGAGTTGTGCTTCCGGAGCTTCCAATTGATTTTCTGTTGTTTTATCCGTCATTTCGGGGCCTATTTCACGGCAAAATTATAAAACATGTAAAGTTGACTTCTATTAAGATTATGAACGATACCACACTCGACAATAACAATCAATAAAAAAGGATTGGTGCAAAAAGCACCAATCCTTTAATTTTTCATGACGCAATCAGATTCTGATTGCCGCGGGCACCCTGTTACAGCAGAAAGGGAACCATGAGCAACGCAACGACATTAAGAATCTTGATCATCGGGTTGATTGCCGGTCCTGCGGTATCCTTGTAAGGATCGCCGACTGTATCGCCTGTAACGGCAGCCTTGTGAGCTTCGCTGCCCTTACCGCCCAGATGGCCGTCTTCAATATATTTTTTTGCATTATCCCAGGCAGCGCCGCCGGTTGTCATGGACAGAGCGACAAACACGCCTGTAACAATAGAACCGATCAACAGACCGCCAAGGGCGACCTTGCCGAGCAGGAAGCCAACCAGGAGAGGAGCAATAACAGGCAGCAGTGCCGGCACCAGCATCTCCTTGAGAGCGAATTTGGTGACGATATCCACGCATGCGCCGTAATCGGGTTTTGCGGTTCCTTCCATTATTCCGGGGATTTCACGAAACTGGCGACGTACCTCTTCAACAACGGCACCGCCCGCGTTTCCAACCGCCTTCATGGCAATGGAGGCAAACAGGTAAGGCAGCAATCCGCCGATAAACAGACCGATAATGACGTTTACATCGGCCAGATCAAACCTGATACCCTCTTTGGCACCGTGGATTGTGAACTCCTGCACATAGGCTGCAAATAGAACCAGGGCGGCCAGACCGGCCGATCCGATGGCATATCCCTTGGTAACAGCCTTGGTGGTGTTGCCCACCGCATCCAGGGGATCGGTCACGGCGCGGACACTCTCATCCATCCCGGCCATTTCGGCGATGCCGCCGGCATTGTCGGTAATGGGGCCATAGGCGTCAATGGCAATAACCATACCGGTCATGGAAAGCATGGACATGGCGGCCATGGCAAGACCATAGATGCCGGCAAACTGGAAGGCCATGTAAATGGCCAGACAGATGGCCAGAACCGGGGCCGCGGTGGCCTGCATGGAAACGGCCAGACCCGCAATGATGTTTGTGCCGTGCCCCGTGGTGGAGGCTTCCGCAATGGTTTTTACAGGACTGTAGATCCCGGTGTAAAATTCAGTAATAATAACGATTACAACGGTTAACACCAGACCGATCAACGTACAGTAATAAATATTCATCGCACTGATATCACCCACATCGCCCAGGAAACGGGTACAGGCATAATAGAAAGCTACGCCGGCGATGATAGCTGCACCGAACATCCCCTTGTAGAGGGCGCCCATGATATATTCGCTTTTACCGAGCCGTACGAAAAAAACGGCAATGATGGAAGCGATAATGGAGATCGCGCCCAGCAACAGCGGAAATTGGGTTGCCATGGCAACCTTGGGAAACAGCAGGTGCCCGATAAGCATGGCAGCCACAGCCGTAACCGCATAGGTTTCGAAAAGGTCTGCTGCCATTCCGGCACAATCCCCCACGTTGTCGCCGACATTATCGGCAATGGTGGCCGGGTTGCGCGGATCATCCTCGGGGATTCCGGCCTCGACCTTGCCCACCAGATCAGCACCCACATCAGCGCCTTTGGTAAAAATACCGCCGCCGAGCCTGGCAAATATGGAGATCAGACTCCCGCCAAACCCCAGGGCCACAAGGGCCATCACGTCATGGGTTAATGTATAGTACCCGGCAACCGAAGTCAGTGCCAGACCGGCAACGATCATACCGGTGACCGAGCCGCCCCTGAAAGCCATCGACAGGCCCGCGGCCATTCCTTTTTTGGCTGCTTCCGCCGTCCTGACATTGGCGATTACAGACACGCGCATTCCAACATAGCCGGCGATAAAAGAAGCCAGCGCGCCAATTAGAAAACCAATGGCGGTCGTAGAACCTAATGTGAAAAAAATAACAATAAATATTATAATACCGGCAATACCCATGCTTTTCATCTGACGGTTCAGATAAGCAATGGCGCCCTCTTTGATAGCTCCGGCTATCTCCTGCATTTTTTCGTCGCCGGCCGATGCACCCTTTACGGTAGCTGCAAGTATAATGGCAAAAAGAACACCCACGACACCAACCATTGTGCAATACAACGGCAGATTATTTAAGACTGCTTCCATCTCTTCCTCCATCTAAGTAATTAATGTGAAATGATACCTTCCTCTTATTGAAACGATTCATTCCCTCCATTATACCCCTGGAAAGAATCGTGACAACGGCCTCCAGAGCATTTTTCAGGATTGGATCCAGGCATCTTGTTTCATCCTCGCTGAAACTGCCCAGAACGTGATCCGTTACACTTGCATCCCCGGATTGTCCGCAGTCACGCCCGATGCCGATGCGGAGTCTGGAAAAATTCCCCCCGTCAAAAGCATCTGTTAACGAACGAATACCATTGTGCCCTCCGGTCCCTCCTTTCTGTTTTATTTTTAATCTTCCAAAAGCAAGGTCTATATCGTCATGAATAACCAGTATATCCCTGCTTGATATTTTGAAATGTTCAGCTATCCTGAATACCGGCAAACCGCTGCGATTCATATAGAGCTGAGGCTTAGCCAGCACAACACGAATGCCTTCAATCACCCCGGTGCCAAAAAAAGCGCCGAATTTTCGTATATCAAGGTCAATCGCATATGCAGCGGCAATTTTATCAGCAGCCATAAAGCCGGCGTTATGACGGGTATTCCGGTATTTTGCCCCGGGATTCCCAAGCCCCGCAATAAGGCGAATTCTGTCGTCGGGCATCTGTTCCTCATTATTGCGGAGATCATTTCCCCCTGAAGAAAAAAGCCGTCAAGTCGATCCTATGTCAAAACACCGGCCCATCAATCAGGCGGCCGCGGTCAAATGCGGTACAAAAGAATTACTCTTCGGCATCGGCCGTTGAAGACTCTTCTTCTTCAACGCCCTCTTCGACTTCTTCCTCTTCCTCAATCTCTTCTTCTTCTTTAATCGGACTCAGAATTGTCAACACGGTATAATTAACATCGGTCGGAATTTCAACATCATCTTCCAGCGGGATCTCATCCACATGAATGGAATCACCGATATCAAGATCCGTAATATCAATCTCAATGGCTTCAGGGATATGAAGCGGCAGGCACATGACTTCCAGTTCCCTGCGGACAATCTGCAGCATACCGCCCATTTCAACGCCTACGGACTTGCCGGTAGTCACAATCGGAACATTAACCATGATTTTGCGATCCATCTCGATCGCATAAAAATCGGCGTGAAGATAATCACGCGAAACAGGATCGGTTTGCAACTCCTTGAGCATGGCGGTCCTGGTTGATGTTTCCTTGTTTTTAATTATAAGATTTACAATCGCCTGGGAAGCACCGGATTCCCGAAGAAGCTGATTCAGTTCCGATGTATCAATCGAAAGCAGTATGGGCTCAGTGTCAGGACCGTAGAAAACAGCCGGAATTTTACCCTCTCTGCGAAGAACCCGGCCTGGGCCTTTGCCGGTTTGTGTTCTGATATTTGCTTTAAGATTAGTTAATTCCAAAAATTTTTCCTCCTTAAAAAACTTTTAATTCCAGGCAGCACATGGGCACCTTATTCAGAACAGTTAAACATATATCCTTAAAAATATAGATGTCACTGCTTCCTTGATGATTCCATGCCTGACCGGCTATAGTCTATTATTATTTCGGTATTATACAAAAAGTGACGTTACCGAATCTCCTTTATGGCTTCTAACAATGGCTTCTCCCACCAGTTCCGCAATACTCAACACATTTATTTTATTACATGCCGAAGCCTTACCGCACAATGGAACGGTGTCGGTCACCATCATGCTTTTCAGCGGTGAATCAATAATTCTGTCTATCGCGGGGCCGGAAAGCACGGGATGGGAACAACAGGCATGCACCTCTCTGGCACCATCAGCCATAATGGCCGTGGCAGCCTGGGTCAAAGTGCCTGCCGTATCAACCATGTCATCCATAATGATCGCCACTTTGTCTTTAACATTGCCGATTAAAGCCATTGCCTTGGCCTGGTTGGGAGCCGGACGCCGTTTATCAATAATCGCCAGATCGGCCCCTAAGCGCTTTGCAAAGGCCCGGGCTCTTTCGACACCGCCGGCATCCGGTGAGACAATTACGATATGGTTGCCAAAATTTTTCCGTATAAAATCAAGAAGAACCGCCGCCGCAAAAAGATTATCCACGGGAATATTAAAAAAACCCTGAATCTGCCCGGCATGCAGGTCCATTGTAATCAGTCTGTGAGCTCCGGCTGTCGTTATCAGATCCGCAACCAGCTTTGCACTGATCGGTACCCTGGGCGCCACCTTCTTGTCCTGCCGTGAATATCCGTAGTAGGGCAAAACCGCGGTTATCCTGCGGGTAGACGACCGTTTGAAGGCATCAATCATCAGCAGCAGCTCCACAAGGTTGTCATTGACCGGAGAACAGGTTGACTGAACAACAAAAACATCCTTTGACCTTACGTTTTCATCAATCTCAATCTGTATTTCACCATCACTGAAAGTCTTGACCTTTGCCCCACCCAGAGGCATATCGAGATAGTCACAAATTTTTTTAGCCAGAACAGGGTTTGAGTTCCCCGTAAATATTGCAAAATCAGTCATTACCCTACCTGTTGCGGTATTTGAAAAAATTGGCTGGGGCGGGAGGATTCGAACCTCCGAATGCAGGAACCAAAGTCCTGTGTCTTACCGCTTGACGACGCCCCAGAAATATCCTTCCTCTATTGCCCTGTTTATGTATTAAAAAAATTCCAGCATCCCTTTTTCACAAATTTACACTTGTTTCCGAAACACTTAGCTTTGTAAGATAAACCAGCCAGTCTTCATTATCGGCAAGAAAGTGTCCGGCATTGCTCGCAACGGCCGCATCGAAAAACAGACCAAACACGGCCGGCCCGCTGCCTGACATCAAAACGCCCCTGGCGCCCTTGCTTAAAAGAGCCTGTTTAGCCTTACGGATAACCGGGTATTTTGGCACCGATACCGTCTCTAAATCATTACACAGATGACGCTGTACATCAAAAACCCGATCCCCAAAAACGAAATTATTAATTTTAATTTCACATTTTGTCAATCCCAAATTCAGTTTTTTATAAACATCCCGGGTTGAAACACTGATTCTCGGACAAACCAGCAAAACAGGAAAGGAACAAAGTCCGGTGCAAGGTTCCAGTTTCTCTCCGATACCTCTTGCAACAGCCGGTTTTCCAAATATAAAAAAAGGTACATCCGCTCCAATGGCAAGCCCCATTGACATCAATTCGTTTATCGAAAACGGATTGTTGTATAAACGGTTCAGCCCCAGCAGAACCGTGGCGGCGTCACTGCTGCCGCCACCCAGCCCGGCTGCCACGGGAATGCGTTTTTCAATCGTAATGGTTACCGTGTCATGCCGTTTGAAGCTTGTCATAAAAAGGCATGCGGCCCTCCATGCCAGATTAGTTTCATTTTCCGGAACATCCGGATGGCTGCAGACAACCCGAATTTGATTCCCACCCGGTTTCACTGAAAATGAAAGTGTATCATGAAGCTCGACAGCGCTTATAAGGCTGATCAAATCATGGTAGCCATCCTGTCTTTTACCCGTTACAGCCAAAAACAAATTTATCTTGGCCGGTGCCGGAAGTTTTAAGGACAGAATCTGTTTTGATTCCACTCGATTGTCATCCCTTTTCCTTCACATACAGGATACGAAGATCATAGAGGATGTGTTTGAGCATATTCTTTTCATCCTCATCCAGGTTCCCTCTGGTTTTTTCTTCCAGCATTCCAATAATATCAATGGTCTGTTTTGCCAGCGGCAGATTTTTAACCTTCTTGCCGCTGCCGGGATCATCCATCATTCCGAGTTGCACCAGGGCGGATGAATTCAGAGAAAAAATAAAAGTGGCAAAATTGATTGCCGGTAATCGAGAATCCCCTTCACCACTTTCGAAACCTGTTGCTTCCTGATTTGCCGGGTCATTCTCGGACGCATCCGTAGATTCCGCGGCCGCATTCTGTTCATTACCGCCCGGCTGTTCCTTTAAAATAAAATCTTTTTTTTCTTCCATTGTAAAAGACCTCCCGGTTAATAACCGTCCCTGTTTAGATACCGGCCCGCTAATCGTCCGCCGGTTATATGGTATTAAAATTCAAGTGGAATGACTGTTTTCACAAGACTCAGGTTGCGCAGCTCTTCAAACACATGCTCGGGGATAGGGGTATCAGTGGCCAGAAAAATAATATTGCGATCCCCCTCTTCTTCCTGTCCTACCTGCATCCGGCCGATGTTGATTTTGTGTTTACCGAGAGTGGCACCGATCTGGCCGATGGAACCGGGCTTATCTATATTGTATATCAGCGCCAGGTGCCCGTCGGGAACCATCTCCAGCCGAAAAGTATTTATAACCACGATTCTGGGATCATTTTTCCCAAAAATCGTTCCGGATACTGAATTTTCCATTTCAGTGGTAATCACCCGGACAGTTATCAGGCTGACATATCTGTCCGCTTCGGATTTTGTTGTTTCGGTAACCGTTATCCCCCGCTCCTTGGCCAGGATGTGCGCATTGACAAAATTAACATCATCTTTAAGAATCGGGGTCAGCAGCCCTTTTAAAATTGCGGTTGAAACCGGAGCCATGTCAAGTTCCTTGAAATCTCCGGCATATTCAATCACTACTTCTTTGGCAGGACCTTTGATCAACTGGGCCTGGAGAGAGCCGAGTTTATCCCCGATGGAGAGCCATGGTCCAAGTTTTTCAAGCAGCTCGCCGGTAACCGACGGCACATTAACGGCGTTGTTTATGGTTTCATGCAGCAGATAGTCGATAATCTGCCGCGCTACGGCGACCGCGACATTCGTCTGGGCTTCCCGGGTTGAGGCCCCAAGATGCGGCGTACAGATAAACCGGTCAAACTCGAACAGTGGTGAATCACCTGGAGGTTCCGTCTCAAAGACATCCAGAGCGGCCCCGGCAACCTTGCCCGATTTCATTGCATCATACAGATCTTTTTCATCGACAATACCGCCCCGTGCACAGTTGATAAGCATGACGCCGTCTTTCATTCGATCAAAAGTCTGTTTATTAATAAATCCAATGGTATCTTTCAATTTGGGCACATGAATCGTGATATAATCCGACCGGCCGAGCAATTCTTCAAAGGTAACGCTTTTGAATCCCGCCTTTTCGATTTGTGCGGGAGTAACAAAAGGATCATGGACAACAACCCGCATCTTGAGACCACGGGCCCGGTCAGCCACAATGGAACCGATTTTCCCGAAACCGATAACTCCCAGACATTTATTGTATATCTCCCGCCCCTGCAGCTGCTTCTTGATCCAGCGCCCATCCCTTAAGGATGATGTTCCCATGGGTATATTGCGGGAGAGTGCGAGCATCATTGAAATAGCGTGTTCAGCCGTCGTTACAACATTTCCGCCCGGCGTATTCATGACAATAACACCCCGTTTGGATGCCTCGGGGATATCCACATTATCAAGGCCGATTCCGGCCCGGCCGATAACTTTCAAATTTTCAGCCGCCTCCAACAGTTCACCGGTCACCCTTGTAGCACTTCGAATCACAAGTGCATGATACTCACCGATTATGTTTTTAAGTTCTTCAGGTGGTAACCCGGTCTTGACATCAACCTCGATTCCCTGCGCCTCTTGAAACATTTCAATCCCGATTTGACCGAGATTATCACTCACTAAAACTTTCATAATTTTCCTCTCTTTTTGCCTCAATTTCAGCAGAATAAGCATAATAGATTAATAAATCAGAACTGTTTGTCAAGAATAAAGCAACGGTATTTTTTAATAGCATGCCATGCCGGATAGATATTAACTTTTTCAACTTCTATCCACCTCGGAGTAATAATTGTGCAATAATTTATCCACGGTTTATGAAATAGTATTAACAATGAAAAAAAACATTTTACAACTTGCTGATATTTTATAACATCTATCACCCCCACCTCATGGCATGATAATTGCTTTAAAGATAATGCTTAATTATTTTTTTAAAAATGAAAATATCTTGATTTTTCGCTTGTTTAATTTTAAACTTCGATGAAAATTAGTTTTTTGTTTTTTAGCCGTGGCATCTGCTTACCATAACAATTTTAAATCAAGGAACAGTATATGAAAATAAAACATTATTTTGTAGTGTTATCTGTTGCCGCCTTATTCATGTCCGGTTGTGTCTACGACCTTTTCATGGTCCAAAAAGAAAAAAAACCAGAAGCCAAACCAGACGGCATCGTTGCCCAGCCTATTGTACCGGCTAAAACAACGCAAGCAATCCCGCCACCACCAAAGCCCGAGCCCTCGGCAAAGGTCCCTTCGACTGAACAATGGCAGGAAAAGCTGAATGAATTGAAAAGAGCCGAAGAACAACCGCCGGCCACACCTAGGCATTTTGCACCTAGAGATTATGCCGCCATCAGCTGGTTAAGTCCCGTTGTCCTGACATATGCTGATATCGATAAAAAGAAAGACTATATCCTGAGTACAAAGAAAAGCCTGAAACGATTTCTAATTGTTACCAAAGATTTCAGAGCCAGCCGGGACAATGTCAACATTGAGGAAATAGGACGGGAAGCCAATAGTTTCATTGGAATTTACGTTGATCCGATTATCAGTGACCACGGGGCGCTTAACAACGTGGAGACCAAGCTTGAAACCGCCAAACTGCACCTGTTGTGCGCACTGCTGTACTATGACCTGGCCGGCTATAATCAATCCAAAAAATATCTAAACCTCTTTCACCAGAGGTTCGGGAAAGATCCGGCCATGCTCGATTTAAGCATTGATCCCATGGATATCGGCTTTAACACACTTTCCGCGGGTATACAGGATCTGGAAAAGAAATTATCAGCCCAGAGCATGATTCAATAGGAAAACAGGGGACAATAATGCCAGAAAGTAACAGTTGGTTCGATATTGCGGCAGATGCCATAATCAAAACACTGACCTATATTATAAACTCATATTCCGGCCTGCTTCAGCTGCTTGTTTATGTCCTGATGTTCCTTACCTTCAGCTTCGCACTATTTAAGGTTTATCAGGCTCTTCGCGTGCTGGCTCATCAGGATTTAAAAAAGATAACCGTCAAATCCATTAATAACAATTATTACACGAGTATCAACACGCCCCTGAGTATCATTGCAGCCTCCTTTTTCTTTAAAAGTAAAGGGCACTATCTTGAAGAACAAAAAAGTGACGGCCATGCAGGAAAAATCATTCCTCCCGATGCATTTATCAGAGATGCCGCTTTTCAGTTCAGCGAAAGATATTTTGAAGAAAAATTTCTTGAACCCATCAGCATGCTGTCCAATCTGATGCCGCCCATGGGATTTATCGGCACCATTATGGGAATGGTCATCCACTTTCTATCCAACAGCGGCACCTTAAATTCCGAGATAACCATTGCGGGGATCGCCACGGCCCTGTATACGACATTTATTGCCCTGATCTGCTATACCGTGCTTGAATTTTGCAAAAAAATATTTTTTTCACTGGCTCATAAACGCATTGATGAAGGGCTGAGCGCTGCTTCCAACCACCATGCTCCAAAAAGCCCGTCCACCAAGGTAGAAAATGAAACTTAAACAGAACCAGACATGGCTGTTTGCGTTCAGCGATCTTGCATTTCTGCTGTTGATCAGTCTCAGTATGATTCCCAGCGCCCCCACCGATATAACCATCCATTTTTCAGAAATGGATATTCCAGCGGTGCCGGCCAACCCGGGTCTGGCCATAATAGATCCGACCCGCGAAATCTGGGAACTGCAGGTATACCTGCGATCGGACAATCATCCGGCCCCGTTCAGGCTGCTCCAAATCGGCGCGAAAACAAAAGACGATGCTGAACCTTTCTCAAAAGATCTGGAGGCGGATGATCTGATCCCCGAACTGGCCCTGCTGAAGGATAGAAATATTAAGCCCACGCTGTTGCCCGAAAAAACATCCATGACCCAGGATTTTCTATTTGCAGCCGGAGCAATTGCCAGGGTCTGGATGATGCCCGACAGTCAGGCAGTCGTCAAGCCGATCAATCCCGAGGGGCCGTCGGAATAATGATTCTCAGGGAAACAAGCCTGTATGGCTGGGGAGTTTGCGATATCCTCATGCCCAGGGCCAGCCGTGACATTCACACAGACAGACGCTCGAAACGTCTACTGTTTTTCGGCCGGAACAGGCGCCGTAAAAAATCACGGGAAGACGGTTTCTGGAGCATTCTGTGTAGTATCCTTGCTAAAGATTTCCCCCGAATGTATACCCTGCTGGTTTTTCTGCTGTCGATCTTAATGATTTTACTGATCTACTGGATAAGCCTGATCATACCGGATATGCCTGATAAAGAGATTGTAAAACCCGAAGATATAACCATTACGATTATTGAAGACAAGGTTCAAATACCAGAAGAACCCGAACCGCCGCCGGTTGAAGAGGCGCCGAAAACACCTGAACCCGAAACAGTACAGAAACCAGTTGAAAAACCACCGGTTAAAGAGGCTGTCAAGGAAGAACCAAAGCCAAAACCTGTAATTAAAAAAACAGAAGTTGTACAAAAACCGAAACCGGTAATAAAAGAAACGGTGGTTGTACCAAAGCCAAAACCGGTGGTCATAAAAAAACAAAGAAAGCTAAAACCAAAACCCGTAATTGTACAAAAAAAAATAGAGCCGCCGCCCATTCCGAAACCGGTGGAAAAGGAGATCATACCCGAGATCGTCATTAAACCGAAAATTATTGAAAAAGCTGTTGAAAAAATCAAAAAACCCGACAAGTCCCCAATTGTATTTAAAGCCCAGTCCCGGACCGAAATCAAGTTGGCGCCTAAAATGCTCAGTACAAAGACTTTTAAAAAGCAAAAATCGGAGATTAAAGTACCGGCAAAAAAATTCGTAAAATTTGACGACACAAAAGAGATACCCGTCGATATTAATATAAAACCTGAAATTTTACGCGTCAGAAGCAAAAAAGTATCTCAATCAATGCCTAATATTCCAGCGCCGGAAAAGCCCGTATTCGATTCGGAAAAAACTGTTGATCTGAATATCGCACCCAGCATCAAACGCATCACAAGAAAAGAAAAACAAAAGCAGGCGGCCCCTGCACTGATACGAAAAAATTCAACTGTTGCGCGACCGGTTCTTGAGGAAGACATCCTTATGGCTACGCCGGTTGTTAAAAAGAAAATTTATCAGCGCAAAGCTCTCCCGACTCTGCAGACCCAGCGTAAAGCGATGCCCGATTCCCTGACCGACAAACCGGAAAGTCCGGATGTGGTGGTTTCCAGCTTGAGCAAGCCTTCAAAAAATTACAGGGGAGCGATTTCACCGGTCAAAATATCAGTGCCAAGGGATACGGAAATTTTTAAAACCCTGCAGCCGGCATCTGCGGCAGACCTGAATCTGCCGGAAGCCGACTCGGGAAGCAGCCGTTATGCCAAAGCAAACAGTCAAATGACACAAAACCCGAATATTCCCGCCTCGGGCGCGAACATGAATTTTAAACCTCAACACAATACGGAAGAGATCATGCCGGGCCCTATGTCTCAAATCCGAAAGTCAGATGATCGCTCACAGGCAGGGCTCTCTTTTTCCGCTTCGGACAAAATGGCACCGGGTTTTGCCGAATTTCTGGGCTATAACGTTGATTCGTCACACATCATCAGCCTGAGAGATTTAAGTATCTGCCTTGACCCCGAGGAAGCTCCGGAACTCAAGACAATGCTTGCTACACTGCTTGACGGGCCATTGACATTTAAAACCGATGACATTATTTTTTCGGTTCAATATCCGGAGGATAAATACACAATTCATCTGTATCTTTATAACCCCACAAAAAAAGTCTTAAAAGATAAATGCTCGGCCCTGAAGTTGGCTATAAAAGGGGTCCGGAAAATCAAAAAGTAAGGAGTCCTCGATGAAAACACTAAAAATGGCTGTTATTTTCCTGCTTTTACTCGGTTGTTATACTATGGCACCGGCTGCCGAACAGGCATCCGCCAGATGGGGCAACCTGATGGACGTAGCATATAAATTCACATGGTACCCCAAAGAAAATCTAAACAGTCTCCTGCAGCAGAAGGCAGGGGAATACGGTCAGAGCCTGGATGATTATCGCCGTGTCATGATTAATGACCTCACTGAAGGGGCCGGGTCGGCCTCGGGGCTGCTTGACGCCAAACTGTTTGTCAGCGGCAAACCATGGAAAATGTACTACCGTCTGGGAATCGCCCAGTTTTGCCTTTTTCTGGCCGATGACAACGAAACCCAGCTTGAAAATGCCATAACGGTTATGGATATCCTTTCCGGCAAAAAGGAACTGCCCGATGTGGCTTTCTGGCAATATATGCTCCAGGCATATCAAGGTCTGATCAAAAAAGACCGGGATGCTTTTGTGGCCAGCGTGTTTCAGGTCTGGCAAAATGCGGTTCTAAAACTGGAAGTCGATAATATTTTCATGGGAGCCACGTTCACCAAGACGGAACTTGTTAAAAATCTGCCCTTTCTTTATGAGAACATGGCCCATCTGATCATCACTCGCGGCATCCTTGAAAAAACTATTCCCGATCTCTATCCGCTCGGGCTTATCATCATGTCCATCCGGGACAGGCTCAGTATAGAAAACGGCTATAAAAACATTGTCGACCCCATAGCGGAAAGAATGCATGGCCTTAAATCTGACAACTCAAATCTGAATTTTGCCGCCGCTTTTGTGGAAGCTACTGCCAATCAATATGATTTTGAAGATGAGCAGTCCGCTTCACAGGTCGTACCCAAATACAATCTGACCCGTACCTATATCGATCTGGCTTACACCTGGGCCGACACCCTCAAAGGTAAAGCCGCGATCCTTACCCAGAACATGGGGTTTAAAAGCTACATTTTAAGGCGTTTGATCGATAAGGATAAATTATTGATTTCAAAACCCGTATTTAATGAAATACCGGGTGAGAGCACATTACTGGTGGAAGAGGCTATTGCGCTTTATGATCAACTGGCCAAACCCTGGGTGCGGAAAGGCGAATTCAAAACCGAGGGTTTTCAGAAAAAAAGCAGCTATATTGCAGCCATGCATCAACTTTGGGATGCCACCGGCAAACTGATGCTGATGCTTTCGGCCTATTACGAGGAAGCAGGGGATGGCGCGGAAAATCAATATACGACTGAAAGCTCGCTGCAGAAATATTTTTCACTTTTCCGCCGATATGCCTCAAAGCAATCGGAAATCGTTCCGGACAGCGCCTTTTTCATGGCCTACTATGCGGCCAACGAGATGGCTGCTGTTTATCGCAAAGCCGCCAGATACAGCACAACCATAGATATCAACAACCTGGCTTTTGCCTATCAGTTGCAGGCGGTAGAGCTGTTTCCGCTGGATATTACAGGCATTCTCCATCTGGCATACCAGGCAAATCAGGAGGGTCGCCACAACCTTTATCTTCAGTATGTGATCCCTCTGGCAGCAAGGCTCAACCTTTCAAAGGCTTCGGGTATCTGGCTGGATCATCATGCCACCGAATATCGGGCCAGCATCGCAGGGATAACCGGTTTTATTCCGGAAATCATTGAAAATGCACCGCTGCTGATCAATTTTATCCAAAAATCAAAGGGAAAAGAATCGCAGGAAGAACTCTTCAACAAAGCCATTGTTATGGCCAAAGTATTGAGTGCCTATAAAGCCGCCCCGGTCGCCGTCAATATCAATGATATCCTGCTGGCAATTGCCGAACACGATTTTTCCGATAAAAGCAAACCCGTCAAAATGATGCTTAAAAATATTCTGCCAGGAGAAGCCACCGACTTTGTTGACAGTATTCCGGAACTCGATACCCGCTACCGGATATCCGCTCTGCAAAACGCGCTGTTCGGCTCTCCAAAGCATGCGGTACATTCCTATCTGCGGGGGCTCTATTATGAAACGCCCGATGAGAATCATATGTACCGGGGCTTAATGGAAAGTGCTCTGAAAAAAACTCAATAAAATATTCATGATTGATCCTCCGGGCTGCAAAAAATAATTTATCCGCGGCCCGGGGATTACTCAAACATGCGTTGATCTGTATAATTGAATAATGAAGGCAGGGCCGGTTCCAGGAATCATGGCCCTGCCCGTGTTAATAAGCGATCGTTAAATCTTTTTAGCCAGCAGGGCCCCTTCGATAAAAGGCTCCAGCCCTCCGTCCAGTACATCGTTAACATTGCCGACATCCATCTTCAGGCGATGATCCTTTACCATCTGATAAGGGTGTAAAATATAGGACCGGATCTGACTGCCCCAGGCGATATCATCCTTGGCATCATGAATTTTCTGCAGTTTTTCTTCCTGCTTTTGTTTTTCACTGTCGTACAGCCTGGACTTTAAAACCTTCATGGCCATTTCCTTGTTGCGATGCTGGGATTTTTCCTGCTGACACTGCACAACAATTCCACTGGGTATATGTGTAATCCTCACCGCGGAACTGGTCTTGTTAACATGCTGGCCTCCAGCGCCGCTGGCCCGAAAAACATCGATGCGCAGATCCTTGTCATCGATATCGATAACTATCTCATCATCCAGTTCAGGATACACGAATACCGAAGAAAATGAGGTGTGTCGCTTGCCGTTGGCATTAAACGGGGAGATCCGTACCAGCCGGTGTACCCCCTGTTCTGCTTTCAGGTATCCATAGGCATACTCACCCGCGGCCGTAAAGGTAACGCTCTTGATGCCGGCCTCGTCACCGGGTTGAAAATCAATAATATCGGAAGAATAGCCTTTGCGTTCAACCCAGCGGGCATACATCCTGAAAAGAATTTCAGACCAGTCCTGGGCTTCAGTGCCGCCGGCCCCGGCATTGATGGAAATGATGGCGTTATTTTTATCATTCCTGCCGTCGAGCATCATATCCAGCCGGTACTTCCGAATCCGAATACGGATGGATTCCAACTGCTGCCCGACCTCTTCGATGGTCTGGGTATCCGACTCCTCCAGGGCCATTTCAAGCAGCAGCGAGCTCTCTTCCAGGTCAGTCCAAAGGGCCTGGAAGCCATCCACCCTGCCGGTCAGAAACGCTCGCTCCCGCAGGATATCTCTTGTCTTTTCCGGATGATCCCAAAACCCCGGGCGGGCGATGATCGCTTCTATCTCCTGGATTCTTTTTTCTTTGCCGGCAAGGTCAAAGATACTCCTTTAACTGGATAAGTTTTGTTTCGCTGTCTTTGATAGACTGTTTGAGTTCGATGGACATATTATTCCTCCCGATATTTTTATAGATTTTTTTTTAAAACCGAAACGGTTTTACCGTCTAAGTTTCTTAAATCGGCCTGTCGATTGCCAGGCGATGATAAAAAATACCCATCCCAGGCAAACCTGTGCAAACAGGTCTCCACGGCGGGTGTAAAAGCTGATATCTCTGCCAAAAAGTACCTTTTGGGTAACAACGGCATCCTCAAAAAGAGAAGTGCTTGCCGTTACCCGGCCGATGGGATCAATGAATCCGCTGATCCCGGTATTGGCTGCTCTCACCACCCACCGGCGGTTTTCAACGGCGCGCAGAATCGCCATGGAAAAATGCTGATACGGTGCGCCGGTACGGCCGTACCAGGCATCGTTGGTTAAATTAAACAGCAGATTGGCCCCATTTTTAACCGCAGCCCTGGACAGATCCGGAAAAACCATTTCATAACAGATCTGCACGCCAATACGATAATCCAGCCAGTCAAGGGTCACACCCCTGTGCCCCGATTTGAAATCACCGACATGCTCCACGATCTTTCCTGCGAATGGCAGCCATTTTTTCAGCGGCACATATTCACCAAATGGCACGAGGTGAACTTTGTCATACCGGCTCACGGGCTTGCCGTCAGGATGAACCAGATAGGCCGAGTTATAATATTCAATCCGGTCTTTCTCTCTGGAAAAAGAGGGGCTGCCGATCAGAAAATCGCAACCTGTCCTGCGAATCCCCTCTTTCACCATTTTTGTCAGCCGTGAATGATAGAAAAAATAAAAGGGCGTGGCCGTCTCCGGCCAGACCACCAAATCCGGGTTTTTTTCACGAGCCTCGACTGAAAGGCGCACATACTTTTGAGTGGTTTCCGTCTGAAACACCGGGTTCCATTTCAAGGCCTGATTGATGTTGCCCTGAACAACGGCAATCCGGGCAGATGACTCCCGGGCTGTGGACCGGTCAACGGCGTGCATGCGCCATATGCCGTATCCCCACAGGGCGATGGCAATAAGACACATTGCTGATAACTGTACGGCCGTTGCATATTTCCCGACAGTGGCACCCTGCCACCCCTTGCCGCTGAAAAATAGAACCGCCCGGCAGATCACGGCATTGGCCAGCACGACAAAAAAACTAACCCCGTAGACACCGGTTATATCTGAAATCTGAATCAGAGGCAACAGATCAAACTGGGTATACCCCAAAAGCTCCCAGGGAAAACCGGAAAAAAGGAAAGTCCTGACATATTCCAGAGCAACCCACAGAAACGGTGCAGTGAGCAGACCCACGGAACCGCCTGCGCCCATCCGTATCAGGAGCATTGAAAAAATAGCAAAATAACATGCCAGGTAGGCGGCAAAAAGAAATAGTACAAGACCGCACAGATACCAGGGCAAATTACCGTAAGTGCTCAAAGTATAGGCCAGCCAGTACATCAGCGTCAGATAATGGAGCATCCCGGTCAGGAATCCCGCCTTGAACCCGTTTTTCGGGGACAGATCTCTCAGGCATAGCAGCAGCGGAACCAGCGCGATCCAGGCCAGGTACGAAAATCTCCATTCGGGGAAGGACCCTGTAAGCAGCAGCCCGCTTGCCATGATCAGAAATATTTTTTTTTTGTAAAACAAAATGATCCTGTGAAAAAATACTGTAAACCCGCAAAAAAATTAAAATCCCATGGCCTGGTTCACCAGGATGACCGCCACCCTGGTCAGCATTGGCTTATAATGCAGGATCGTAGTGATATTACAGATACGTTGCGGGGACATGCAGTCACTGCATATCCCGGTTTCGGTACAGGGCGTTTTAGTTTCAAGACTCTTTGCCCGCATTGGCGCGGCTTTTTCACGAATGCGCGCAAGGGCCGAATCAAGGTCCGGTACGACCTTGTTCATGCCCGCGATTATGATCACCATGCCTGGTCCGAAGGTCATGGCCGCGGTGCGGTTGCCGATACCGTCCACATTCACGATCTCACCGGTTTCAGCCACGGCATTGGCACTGCAGAAAAAACAGTCGCAGCGTCCCTGGGCCAGTCTTATTTCCATATCTTCCGCACTGGTAAGACCAGGCATCCAGTGGTCATACAGAGTTTTACCTGATTTTTTAAGGGCCTCCACGATTCCCAGAGCCCGGGTCGTGGATGATCCGCCGAAACCAAATGTTTCGCAATCAGCGGCAAGATCCAGGGCCAGGGTGCTGGCATTCCTGGCATCCGGGGCGAAATATGCATCAAAACCACGCTTTTTCATATTTTTCACACATCGCTGCCCGGATTTTTCCCACAACCATTTCAGTTGTTCATCGCTCAATTTTTTCTCCCGGGAATTCAAATCATTTTATATTAAAACAATATCGTCACTACAGCCCGACAAAACCTTTTTTCCCCAATTATACCTTATTATCCCCCACCAGCCTGGCAAAATACTCAAAAGAACGGTCGAATGTCTGTTCCGCATCATTTGGAAAGCAGCATGCCGGAAGCTCCCGGCAGCGCAGATGAAATTTTATGCACTCGCAACATACCCCCTTACGGGAACAGGGTTCATAGGTACAGTTGCATGATTGAAGATTTTTATCCTGCTTACATTCCATTACAAACTCCTGACGATTAAAATCGATTCAACGAATCGTTTGTTTTTTAAATCCCCTTTTTCAAACACCGAGTTTCATGAATCCTGAATATGCGAAATAACCTGAGAAAAAAATCAAAAAAACAGCGCACACCGCTATAAGATATCGGTAGGTACGATCACTTAAAAAAGATTTACCCTTCCACACGGCCATGGAAATGAGTGCATACCAGATAAAATCCGCCAAAATATGACCGGTAAAGAAAAAAAAGACTCCCCATTTGCCAAATCGCAGACTGTGCATGATATACGCCAGACCGATGGATACCCACCAGATTGTCCAATAGGGGTTGACAAGACTCATCAATATTCCCGTCACCAGCAGATTACTTTTGCCTGTTTTCTCACTGCTGACCTGCAGAGTAAGGCCGGGCAGAGCCCGAATCATTGAAAAAGCCATCCAGAGCAGTACGGCCGCGCCTGCCAGTGCAATAAAAACGAACACATATTTTTTCAAAAGAAAAGGAGCGAGCCCGAACAGCAGCGCAATCACAAG
>NBLJ01000120.1 GCA_002084545.1 Desulfobacteraceae bacterium 4572_123
ATGATCGATGTAATTCCTCTGCCGCCGAGACCAGCATATTCTTCCGGCACATCTTCTGTTTTGATAATACCATCAGCCATATTGATACGTATGAATTTCATGAATACCTCCTTTTCAGTTGTTAATTTTTTATATAGCACCCGTTAAAAATGCGATGGCAAGTCTTTTCGACTGTTCAGCAAAATCTTCAAATTTTTTATTTTGATCAAGAAAAGCCGTCTGGAATTCAAGTCCCTCGATAAGGGTTACGACCATATTGGCTGCCTGGCCGGTATCTTTTACCGTGATGATACCCTCTTTTTTGAATTTCTCGAACTCTTTGACAAGAAGAACTTTTAACTGGTTGATCATTTCCCGGAACCGTTTATTGATCTCCTTATTCCGAAAACTGAGGTAGTAAAATCCGAAATGCACACCCGGATCAACCGTCCGGGAGTATTCAAACGAAAAAAGGATATCCATCAGGGTTTTGAACCGCTGGTGAGGATCCTTTATGCGGTCATGCTGAAAAAATTCCGGAGCTGCGTATCTTTCGATCAATAGATCAAAAAGCTCCACCGTCAGGTTATGTTTGGTTTTGAAATAGTGGATAATCAGGCTGGGATGGATGTTCATTCGCCTGGCGATTTTGGCGATAGAGGCTCCTTCGATGCCCTCTTTGATGATTACCTGATAATAATTTTCAAGAATTTCAGGTTTGCGGTGCTCTATTTTGCTGTTTTTGCGGGTCTTTTTCATTGCATGATAAGATATGATGGATTAATTGAACATTCAGTTAATTTTATTAATACTATGCAGATGCCCTGTCAAGTGAAAAAAATATTTTTTTTAAATGAATAAAAATTTTTATTACGGATTAGTTAAAGAGGGGTGGACGCACTACCTGAATATCATTCATGCTCAGGTATAGACTATACCGTGATAATAAGTCAACAGGTGCTTCAGGCAGGGAATTCAAAGACGCTTAGCGCATTTTTTCCTTTTCCGCGAAACGATTTATACACGCCGGCTGGAGCAAATCAGACTTTGCCGTTTGCTGCGATTTCTTTTTCAAATTCAGTGGTAATTTTTACCATATCCTCGGCGGCACCTTCAGGCAAAGGAAACGGGCGATGATTTTGGAGAATATCGATGGCCGCGGCATACGCTTTTTCCTGTATTGATTCGCCCTTTGCGGCGGTCAGCCAGTCTTCTCTTGATCTGCGGTCAAACAGTTTTGCCCGGGATTGCTCCCTCATGTGCTGATAGGTGTGCTGATGGGCAATATAGGAACCGCCGGGGCCCACCTCGTGGATGACATCCACCGCCAGGGCCTCGTCTGAAACAGGCACGCCGCCCGTGGCGGTTTGAATCATCCGGATCATTTCGGCATCCATGAGCAGTTTGGCATAATCCATGGTCAGTCCCTGTTCCAGAACACCGCAACCAAAGAGAAAATTGGCCCCTGACAGGGCGCCGAGGGTGGCGCTCAAGGTGGATTCATAGCCGGACTGGATGTCCGGCACCTTGCTGTCCGAGGCCCCGGCTCCTATCCAGCACGGAAGATGGTAATATTGCGCCAGTTTAGCGATGGCTGCATTGATCATTCCATATTCCGGGGCGCCGACCGCGGCGGTACCCAGTTTTAAATCAAGGATAGAGCTGGTGGAGGCATAGATTGATGCTGAGGACAAACATCATCCCATCTGGCACATCGGGAGCAAGGACGCTTCTTTCCGTCACGGCTATCTCATCCAGATAGTCGCATACCCTTGCAAATCCGGCGGTATCTTCAAGGGTTCCCCTGCGGGCTTTTCTTGTGAAAGGGTCAATCACATTGGGACAGGCGCCAAAGGTGGTGAATCCCACCCGGTTAGGCTCGGCCACAAAAGTATCTTTCGGATTGCGGGCATGGAAGATACCGTTGCCGGGGCTCAGGCGAATAGATTCTTCAACCACATGCGAAGGTATTTTTACAATTGCATATCCATTAAAGCGTTCGACAAAGGCACCGGCGCCGTGAAATATTTCCATGGCATCTTCATTCAGAACTTTAATACCGGTCTGCCCGAGTATCTGGAGCGTGGCGTAATGAATCGAATCCAGATCATCTTTTGAAAAGGCCTTCAAGCCAAATCCGGCAGAACCGGTAATCCCGTTTTTTACAATTCTTCTCATGGAATTTTCCTTATCTGCTGCCCCGCAGGCGTTTGACACAGTTAATATCTATATCCAGCACCTTTGCGATGTTTGCCTTTGCCTCAATGCCCTGGGGATGATTCGCAATCGGGTGTAATGTGCCTATTTTAAGATTTTCCCGGACTTCACTCATGATAATCGGGTCGGTCAGGTCCGGCACGGATACGCTCAGTTTTTCAGCCACGTATTTTTTGGCCTCTTTAATTTTCATGCCGCGGGTCATCTGCATTCGAGCAACCAGATCTCCGGCTGCCCTCATTCCGCCCATTCCCGAAGCAACAGCATGGGTGATCGCCATACCCAGCGGATCGCCCACGCCCACCTACAACCCGTCCAGCCTGCAAATCTCAACCATTCCCTTGGATGCCCTGGAAACAATATCGATGGGCGGGTTGTCATGCACCGTTACAGCACCGACGCCCATTCCCATGTTGACATGGATCGGAATATTGGCAACCTCTCCGCAGGCCTTCATAAAGGTAATGGCTCTGGACAGGTTCCAGGGAGCTGTCTGATTGGTGTTGGTATTGCAGACCGGGCCGAAGATCGTTGCCCCGGCCTTTTCGGCAAGTTTGACCTGATCCTGGGCATAGAGCCCGGCCAGACGTACGCCGTCGTAAGTCAGGTCCCCATGCATGCCCAGCACAAATTCTCCGGCCATGCCGAATTCAATGCAGATTTCAGGATATTTTTCCTTGAGTATTTCGGTGGCCTTAAGCCCTGCCAGAAAATCGGCATCACCGGCGGCCCCGACTGTATCCAGTATAATTCCATCGGCCCCGGATTCATATAAAGACCCACCCACAAAAATGATATCCTTGACAGCCTCTTCCACCGCCGCTTCCTGGGCCTGACGGGCCTCATCGATTTTTCCCATAGGCATCAATTCGGCGGGATTTGGAAAGGGCCCGTCCGGCTGGCTGTAAAGTCCCAGGTTGGGCATGGCCCCGTAAAAGAGAGGCGCGGTTGTGGTCATCAGCGCCTTTTCCATCAGGGGCTGCTCAAACCCTACAATGGGCTTGATCGGTTTATAACTGTAATCAACATGTCCGAGTTCAAGGGTATCCGCCCCCAGAAGTTTTTCGTAGATTTCCAGACATTGAATGCGGTTTACGCTGATCTGCGTGCGCCACATTTTCAAAGGGGCGCCATCATAGCTGAGTACAATCTCGTTCCCCGGTTCAACGCTGACAAACCGATAGGGATTGCTGAAAATGTCCTTCAGATGATTGAGTTCCTCTCTGGTAAGAGGGTCAATCCGGCCCCGTTCGGATGCATCCGCGGTCCCCTCTTCAAGGTCTTGCAAAAGTTCGCTTTCGCTCATTTCAAGCGGGCTTCCGTCTCCATACCGGGTTGTAATTTTTCCCATATCGTTCTCCTTTAATCCGGACAAGCCGGGACTAAATTGAATATTGAAAAGCTGCCGGCCTCGTAAAAAGTCCAACTTCTGCGTTGTGCTGCATTTTGTAATCATTCAACGTACGCTAAGTACGCCTCATGATTACAAAATTTGCACGCCTTGAATTTGAACTTTTTACAAGGCCGTCTAAATCCGACTTTTTACGAAGGCATCAGTGAGAATTGAAAAATTGTGGTATCGCTACGCTCTGTCTTTCTATTCAGTTCAAAACCCGGTCATCAGGGCAAGGTCAGAGCTCCGTGGCATTGCCGTATAGGTGCTCGTGTACGTATGTAAGCCATGCCCTTTGGGTTCGGATTTTTATTTTTTGTTGGATATGCCCAGTTCTTCTTCAGCTTCCTCGACAATGGAACGAATCTCGGCCAGGATATTATCTTCAATCGGGTCGGGCGTGTGATTTTCCAAAATACTTTTCGCCTGCGCCAAAGACCTCTGGTGGATATCCGTGGAGCCTTCGGCCTCCCAGCTTTCCCTCGTCTTCCGGTTGATGAGTTTGGGCGTGGATGCGGATCGCATGTGTTTATAGGTGGATTCATGGCTGATAAAATCCTTGCCGATGCCAACCTCGTGAATCGCATCAACCGCCAGGGTCTCATCGTTTACCGGAATTCCCTTAACCGTGTATTTAATCATTTTTGCGAACTCATTGTCCATGATAAGCTGGCCGTAATCGATTGTCATGCCCATTTCGATCATTCCCAGACCGTATATCAGGTTGGCGCCTGCCAACGCTGGTAATAATCCGGTAAGGGTCTTTTCATGACCGACCTGTTCATCACAGATTTTGGAATCACCCTATCCACCGGCGACCCAGCTTGGCAGGAGGTAATACCGTGCCATCTGTGCCACGGCCGCATTGATCAGCGCGCATTCGGGACATCCAACCGAGGCCGCGGCAAATCTCAAGTCCATTGCAGTGGTTGAACTGCCGTACATGAACGGGGCCCCCTTGCAGGTCAGTTGATTCAGGATAAGTCCGCCCAGAACTTCGGCGTTATGATCAACCAGCGTGCCGGCCAGGGTAACGGGAGAAGATCCGCCCGCCATGGCCATGGACAGGACATTTACCATAATGCCGGCCCGGGCCGACTCCATGATGATTTCGCAAGTATCTCCCACCAGTTGCAGCGGGCTGATGGGGCATGTAATGGTGGACAGAATAGGGCGTTCTCTCAGCTTGTCCTCTCCGCCTGTCACGGCGGCCGCCATTTTAAAAATTTTTTTCGTTAAATAGCCATTGCCGGTTCCCATAAAACCATGTTTGGATGTATTGGGCAGCCATGCTTCGGCATTGTGTAACTGCATCGATCCCCCGGGCACATCGGAAGCACCGACAGCTCTCTCATACACATCAATTTGATCCAGGCCGTCCACTAATCTGGCGGTATCCGCAACATCCTGTTTAGTGGTTTCCCGGCGCTCACCCGTATAGGGGTCAATGACAAAAACACCCTCGCCAAAGTTGGTAAACCCCACCCGGTTGCTTTCGGCAATAAAATCATTTTTCGGGTTTCGCCCGGCTAAAAATACTTTTGAGGGGGCCGATCGGATAGCATCTTCCACCAGGTAAGGGGGGAATTTTACCGTGCCGGTGTTTTCATCAACAATGGCACCGCCGGCGGCAAGAATTTCACGGGCCTCTTTATCTCCAATATGGAGACCTGTTCTGTGGAGGACTTCCAGGGTCGCCGAATGGATCTGTTCCAGTTCGTCCCTGGAAAAGATATTCAGGCTCAGCCCCCCGCTTTGGATTTTTCCTGCAAATAGATTGCGTATCATGGTTGATTCCTCCTTATTAGGGCTCTTGATTTTTTCCTTATATATACAACGATATTTTTTAAAATAAAGCAAAAAAAATGCCACATCGGATAAAACCGTTTCATTTTACTGTTTTTCGGTGTCAACATGCAATAGACGGGGGTAAAATAAGAGCGTATTTTGTTTTGTTCCTGTTGATGATTTTTTTGTTGATTAAAAAATATGCAATTATGCATAATCTGTCGTGATGTGGAAAATGAAAGGTGGATACCGTGTATACGGAAAGTCATCACCCGAGTCCATGTTTTTTCAACTTACGGGCAATGGTGGACTGATTGACCCTCAATGCCCTGGCCGCCAGAGCCTGGGTGCCATGGATTTCCATGGCATAGGCAAGAGCATCTTTTTCCACCGAATCGATAATTTGTTGAAGCGGGCGTTGCCTTTCCCGGATGCCTGAATTAAGAGCGGCCTTTTCCTGGCCGCCGACAATAGCCCGAGGAAGATCTTCAAATGCAATCCGATGCCCCTCCGCCATTACCACGAGGCGTTCACACAGATTCATCAGTTCACGCACATTGCCCGGAAAACAGTAGGCCTGCAGTGCGTCGGATGCTTCGTGGGTTAAATGAAATTTTTTTTCAAGCCCCAGCTTGTCTGCAAAATAAGCGATGTAATGGTCGATGAGAGGCAGGATACAGGCGTTGCGATCTTTAAGGGGCGGTATTCGCAGGGGAATGACGTTCAATCGGTAGAAAAGATCCTGCCTGAACGTTTTGTTCTCCACCATGGCGTTTATATCACGATTGGTGGCCGCCAGGATTCGGACATTCAGTTTTTGCCCCTTTATGCCACCTACCCTGTATATCTGACCGTCCTCCAGGAAGCGAAGCAGTTTTATCTGTGAAGCCTGGGGCAGTTCGGCAATTTCATCCAGAAAGAGAATACCGCCGTCGGCCAGTTCGAAATAGCCGGGTTTGCCCTTATCACCAGCTCCGGTAAAGGCTCCTTTTTCATAGCCGAAAAGCTCCGATTCCACCAGCGATTCGGGTATGGCACCGCAGTTGAGCTTAATCATGGGACTGTCGGAGCGGGCGGAATATTTGTGGATCAAATCGGCAATTACTCCCTTGCCCACGCCGGATTCTCCCAGAATTAAAACGGTGGAATCGACCCGGCTGACTTTTATGGCCTGCTGCAGAATATTTAAAAAACAAGGGCTCCTGGCAATGATTCGATTCGATTCCAGCTCTTCCAGTTGCAGTTCAAGCATGTGGTGGCGATAGCGATCACGAATGGCGGCCTGCTTTTCCAATTCCTTCTGTAATAGATCCAGTTCGGTGATGTCACGTTCGGTGACAACTACTCGAAAAAGACGGCCTTTTGCATCGAAAACCGGATTAGCCGAGATCATCAGTTTGCGCCCATTCTGGATTTTTTGGAGAACGCTGGTGCTTTTCAGGGTTTTCAGGACTTTCAGTGTAGCGGATTTATCAACAAACCCCTCGTCCACCAGTTCCTGCATGCTTTTCCCCACAACATCTTTTGCGCGAACGTTATTCAGTTGTTCCGAGGTGGAGTTGATTTTTATGACCCGTGCGTTTCCGTCACAGATCCAGAGGCCGTCATGGGAGGATTCGATAATCGTATCCAGTTCCCGGTTTAACTCCTGAAAAGAATGCATCCTCCGGGTTACATGCTCAAGCTGGGTAATATTTTCAAAGATACAGAGTACTCCGATCAAAGCGTTCTCCCACAGGACCGGGCCAAGGGTTGCCAGGTAGGAGTTATCCTGTTTCCGGACTGTGACTTCGCTGCGGTATTTCCGATCTTGCAGCGTTCTTTTTACGGTAGGCCAGAAATGCGGCAGGGTTGGCTTAAGGCGTGTTCCGGGAAAGAGCTCGAATTCTTTCTGGATCACCTTATTGGAGATGGCTATGGCGCCGGTCTCGTCCACCACGAAAATTCCATTTGGGGAAGCATTTAAAAGGGCGCGACTGAAGGCATGCCAGTCATTGGAAGTGGAAAGAGATGAGGCCTTGGATAATAACCTGTTCACTTGTAAAGACATTGAGCGTGTCCCGGCAATTGAAAATGGAGCGTTTGTACAATGAATCCGAGTTATAAGACAACAATGAGAATAAGACGGAATTATGCAAAAATGCATTAATATCAATTATTATGTACAAATGCATATAAGTCAATGAATATTTTCCGGTAGCCGGGCTTTATTATCGGGCAAATGGCATGAATCATGTTTATCCCGGATTATGCTGATAATAGCACCTTTCCGTGATCCTTTCTGGTATGGTCTTTGCTGTTTAGTTTTGTACTTGGTTTAAAAACAATCATGAAAGGGAAACGCCAAAGGGAAACGCCATGAACGGATTTTTTCAACGATTACTTGTGATAGATCTTTCTGTCCGGGAAAGCCGGGTAGAACCCCTGGAAGAGGAGATTCTGACCCGTTACCTGGGGGGCAAGGGGCTGGCAACTCATCTTTTACTTCAACACAATCCTGCCGGAGTCGATCCGTTTGATCCTGACAATCATCTGATTCTGGCCCCTGGGCCGGCCACGGACAGCCCCATTTACGGCTCCTGCCGGTATGGTATTTTTTCAAAATCGCCCCTGACCGGTTTTTATGCCGAGTCCTATTCCGGGGGCAGCCTGGCCATCCCCATGAGTAAAACCGGATATGATGCCATCATGATCAGGGGAGCCGTGGATGAACCGGTATGGCTGGAAATCAGTGATGAAAAAGTCTTGTTTCATGACGCGGCTCATCTATGGGGCAAGGATACCTATGCGGCTGAATCTTTGATCAAACAGGAAATCGGGGATGTAAAGAGCGGTATCCTGGTGATCGGCCCGGCAGGCGAAAACCTGGTCCGTCAGGCGGTGGTGCAAAACGATTCACACCGGGTGGCGGGCCGCACCGGCATGGGGGCAGTACTGGGGTCGAAAAAGGTAAAGGGTATCGCTTTTCACGGCAGCCGGGTCCGGCCCCTGGCTGATCCGGAAGGTGTCAAGAACTACTCAAAGAAGATTTTAAAGCGTTTCAAGGATCATCCTGCGGCCCAGGCCTATCGCAATCTTGGCACCCCCATGATGGTCGACATCCTGAACAAAGCCGGGGCATTTCCCACAGGCTACTGGTCTGCCGGGGAGTATGGGCAGAAAGATCGGATAAATGCCAGGAGTCTGGTGGAAAACTGCAAAGCACGGCCCAAGGCCTGCCGGACCTGCTTTCTGGCCTGCGGCCAGCTCATCGAGATCCAGCAGGGGCGCCATAAAGGACTCAAACTGGAGGGGCCGGAATATGAAACCATTTACGCTTTCGGCGGTCTTTGCAGGATTGATGAGATTGAAGAGATTGCCTATCTGAATGATATTTGCGATCGTCTCGGCCTGGATACTATCTCGGGTGGTAATCTGGCCGCTTTTGCCATCGAAGCATCCAGGCGGGGTAAAATCAGTGAAACGCTAAATTATGGTGATCCGGCCGGGGTGGCTGCCCTTCTTCAAAAAATCGTCCGGCGGGAAGGTATCGGAGGCCTTCTGGCCGAAGGTATCCGCTTTGCCGCTAAAGAGCTCGATATGGAAGATTTTGCCATTCATGTAAAAGGGCTGGAACCGCCGGGGTATGATCCGCGTGCGCTGAAAGGGATGGGCCTTAGCTTTGCCGTCAGCGACCGGGGAGCATGTCATCTGCGGGCTACCTTTTACAAGGCCGAATTAACCGGGCTGATCGCTCCTGAAAAAATTGAGGGCAAGGCCGAGCTGTTTCTGGATTTTGAGGATCGCTGCACTTTGTTTGACTGTCTTATTTTTTGCCGTTTTTATCGGGATTTTTACACATGGGAAGAGCTGTCCGGAATCATTGAACTCACCTGCGGCCTTAAATTTGATAAGGCAGGTCTTCAGGAACTGGCCGCCAGGGTAACCGACAATACCCGGTGCTTCAATATCAGGGAAGGGCTCACGGCTGCCGATGATCGGCTGCCGAAACGGTTTTTTAAAGAAAGCCTTCCAAGCGGACTTTCCCTGGAGGAACAGGACCTGAAAATTCTTGTGCAGGATTATTACCGGCTGCGGGGGTGGAATGTGGAAGGTGTTCCGCCGGAAGAAAGAAAACAGGGATAACCGTAATCGGGAAAGAAAATATTTAAAAAGGAGTAAAACATGGATTTGAAAAAGTTTTTTACGCCCGCGTCGGTGGCGATTATCGGTGCATCTAAGGATATTTCCACTATCAACGGCAAGCCCTTGCATTATTTGAAAAAGCACGGTTATGCCGGTACAATCTACCCGGTCAACCCCAAGTATGAAGAGGTTGGCGGGTGCTTATGTTATCCAAGTCTGGAAGATATCCCCGGACCAGTTGATCTGGCACTTATCGCCGTAAACTACAGACTTGTTCCGGCCATGCTGGAGCAGTGTGTGAAAAAAGGGGTGGGCTTTGCCACCATTTTCAGTTCCGGATTTGCCGAAGCCGGTGAAGAGGGACGGCGGATGCAGGGACAATTATCGGAATTTGCATCTAAAACCGGTTTGCGGATTTGCGGACCCAACTGCCAGGGGGGAGTGGATTTGTACAACAACACCGCCGCCGCTTTTTCAGCATCTCTTGATACAACTCCCTTTAAGCCCGGTCCTATTGGTTTTGTAACTCAGAGCGGGGCACTCGGCTTTTCGATTTTTAATCTGGCCCAGGAAAACGGCATCGGTTTTTCATATGTAATCAGTACCGGTAATGAGGTGGACCTGGATTGCATGGATTATATCGATTTTATGATAGATGATCCAAATACAAAAACCATTTTTCTCTATCTTGAGGGTGTCAGAAATGGGCGAAAATTTGTAAAAATGGCCCACAGGGCACTTGAAAAGGGAAAGCCCCTGGTCGTGTTAAAGGTTGGAACGTCGGAAATCGGAAGCCGGGCCGCAGCTTCCCATACCGCGGCCCTGACAGGATCGGATGCGGTGTTTAATGCTTTTTTTCAGCAAAAGGGAATCATTCGTGTGGACAGTATCGAAGGATTTATCGATCTTGGAAAAATTATCAGCTCGGCCTCGGTAATGCCGAAAGGGAACCGTCTGGGAGTGGTGAGTATCTCCGGCGGCGGCGGCGTACTCTGTGCTGATACGGCAGAGGAATGCGGCATTCGAATGGCCGGATTGCAGATTGAAACCGTCGAAAGGATAAAAAAGGAGATTCCCCCCTTTGGGTCTCCCCTGAATCCGGTGGATATTACAGCCCAGGCGATTAATACGGCCGAGGGTTTTTCAAATGTGATACAGGCCATGCTGGCTGATCCAGGTGTAGATGCCCTGGTAGTGGTGATAACGATGATTGTGGGTGAGCCGGGGCTGCGTATGGCCCGGGATCTTGCCGGCATAAGCGCGGGCAGCAAAAAGCCGATTATCGTGGCCTGGACGGCGGGGGAGCAGTTGATGGGAGAGCAGTTTGAAATTTTACGAAAATCAGGAGTGCCTTACTATCAATCGCCTGTAAGGGCAGTCAGGGCTCTTGCCAAACTTATGAATTACCATGATGCCCTTCCGGAGAAATCAGCCGGCGGCAGGTTGGCTGAATCATCGATAAAAAACGGGGAAATACCCTCTTTAGCGATGAAAATATTGAAAAAGACCGAAACGGTTCTCACGGAATATCAGTCAAAAAAGCTTTTAGGTTCTTTTGGTATTGCCGCCGGCCTGGAAGAACCGGCACATACTGAAAAAGAGGCCCTCCTTGCAGCGGAAAAGATCGGGTTTCCGGTGGCTATGAAAATAGATTCTCCGGACATATTGCACAAGACCGAGGCCGGGGGGATCTGTCTTGATGTGCAGGATGGCAATCAGTTGGTGAAAGAGTATGGGAATATCCTTCAAAATGCGTCTCAATATAATCCCGATGCGCGCATCAAAGGTGTGCTGATTCAGGAAATGATACCTCCGGGTGTGGAGGTAATCATAGGCGTTAATCGGGATGTGCAGTTCGGTGCCGTGATAATGTTCGGCATCGGCGGTATCTTTGTAGAACTGTTGAAAGATGTTTCTCTTCGAATTGCACCGGTTAATGAAAAAGAAGCCATGGCCATGATCAGGGAAACTCATGGCTATAAAATGCTTGCCGGCGCTCGGGGCGGAGCGATGGGAGATATCAGCGCCCTGGCAAAGACCATAGAGCGGGTATCCTCCATGGCCATGGCTCTCGGGCCGCGGCTCAAAGAGCTGGATATCAATCCTTTGATTGTACTTCCCGAAGGTAAAGGGGTCAAGGTGGCGGATGCACTGGTTGTTCTGCAGGAAGCTGATTGACCCCTGTGAAACTCATCTTTTGATGCGAGGGAGAATTCCCGGCGAAGATCTGGTTTGGTTTGCGGAAGAGAACCAGGTTGAAGAGATTGTTATCGGGGTAAAAAGAAGGTCCAAAGTCGGCAAAATGGTATTCGGCTCAACAGCCCAATACGTAATTCTGAACGCCCCCTGCCCGGTAGTGTCGGTTAAATAGGAAACGCCAGGTTTCCAGGGCGGCCGGGACCGGCCCTCAAATAAATGCATGGTGGGATAGAACCCGGGGAGCTGCGACGGGCTATGCCTTTTCAAAAACGTAGCTCAGTTGCCCATTAGAAAGCTGGTTTGATTTTACCCTCATTTCCATCCCAACTTCAAGTTGTTTGTCGGGAACGGTGCTGGAAATTTTTCCGAAGACCTTGTACTGCCCGTAATCCACAAGGGCGATGGAATAGGGAAGATCGTCTTCGAAACCTGTTGGCGCAAATTTTAAAGTGCTGTATGTCACCAGTTTTCCTTTCCCGTTCACTTCGAACCATTTCATATCGCTGGAAAGGCAGATGCAGCAGTCGGCCCGGGGCGGGAAAAAAACCCTGCCGCATTTTTTGCAGATAGTCCCCATCACTTTGCCCTTTTCAAGATAACCGATAAAATCATTGACCTTTGAAACAGAGGTAAAACTTATCTTACCGAAATTTTTAAACCGGTCATCAAGATGTTTTTTTTTATTCATACCTGTCTCCCAAGAATTGTGACGTTACCATACAGGCCCACACCGCCTATATTGTGAACAAGCCCTATTTCAGGATTTTTGACCTGCATTTTTCCCGCCTTGCCTCTGAGCTGCATGACAATGGTTCTGATCTGAGATCCCCCGGTAGCTCCGATGGGGTGTCCCTTGGACAGCAGTCCTCCGTCCACATTTACCGGCATGCTGCCATCCCGGTATGTTTCTCTGCCACGGATCAGCTCTTTGCCTTCGCCTGGTTTTGCAAACCCCAGGTCTTCATATGCCATCATTTCGGCGATGGTAAAACAGTCGTGTACTTCGGCTACATCTATATCTTCAGCGGTTATACCTGCCATCCGATAGGCCTGCTCTGATGCCTGACGGGCTACGATCAGCCCTGTAAAAAGGTCTCTTCCCGCAAGGTTCACACTGGCGGTGGCGGCACCTAACCCCAGAATCCAGACCGGTTTTCTGCAAAAAGTGTTGGCTTTTTCTTCCGAGGCGATGATAACACATGAGCTGCCGTCTGCATTTGCGCAGCAGTCACCCACTCTGAGCGGAGCCGCCACGGGATTTGACATTATGTTTTCCATATCGGCAAACATTTCTTTTGCAACCGGCTTACGGTAAAGGGCCTTGTCATTGATCCGGCCGTAAGTTGAGGCCTTGACCCTGATAAGTGCAAGGTCTTCCGCGGTGGTGCCGTATTTTTCCATGTGGGCCCGGGCATACATGCCGTAATAAGCCGGCATCATGGTGCCGAAGGGACTTTCCCATTGAATATCGGCCCCGCGTCCCATTCTTTCTTGAGATTCGGAGGAGGATATCTCCGACATTTTTTGAAAACCGATCACGGCCACGGCATCATGAAGTCCGGATTTGACAAGAGAGTACGCCAGCCGGACACCCGTGCTGCTTGATGAGCACAGGCTTTCCACATAGAATGCAGGCTGAGGATTCAGCCCGAGATATTCAGCAAAGACTCCTGCCGGTGAACGCTGTTTATCGTATTCAGGTGCAGAGCAGATTACCGATGCGTTGATATCTCCTGGAAGCATCTGTGCATCTTCGATCGCCTCCTTGAACCCCTCAAAGGCAAGTTCTCGAATGGATCCTGGATAGTTGCGTACAAAAGTACTTTGTCCGACCCCGATAATTGCAATTTTTCCCATAAAAAATTTCCTTTAAAATTTTGATTATTCTCCCATTCGGCGTTTTTGGATAATCTCCGCCATGATCGATACTGCAATTTCCTCGGCTGTCACCGCACCGATGGACAACCCCACCGGGCCGTAAATACGTGCCAGTGTTTTTTTTGAAAAGCCGGTAAGTTGCAGCCGTTCCAGACGGGCGGCATGGGTTTTTTTACTTCCCAGTGCGCCGATATAAAACGCATCGGATGCCAGGGCCGTCTTAAGGGCCGGATCATCAAGCTTGGGATCATGGCTCAGGACCACGATAGCGGTGCGTCCGTGCAATTGAAGCTTTTGGAGGGCATCCGCCGGCCACGCTTCAATCAGCGTAACATCCGGAAAACGGTTTTTGGTGGCAAAATCGCAGCGTGGATCAATGACCGTTACATCATAGCCCTGCAAACGCGCCATGACAACCAGCGGCTGGGCGATGTGCACGGCGCCGATGACAACCATTTGCGGCGGGGGATGGATTCCGTGCACAAAACAGGGACGCCCGGTCAGGGTCATCGTAAAATTTTTCTCTCGTGCCTGGATGCGATCGACGGCCGCCGCAAGGTCTTCCCCCAACTCCTTGCGTTGATCGAACGTATCAAGGGGTACCACGATTTTGTTTCCCGTTTTCAAATCCGTGATCAGGCAGGCCCCGCGACAGACCTGACTCAATTCCGTTAACTTGGTCAGCCAGGGCCCTGCGCTGATTTTCTCAATAAAAATCTCGATCTCACCGCCGCAGGCAAGACCCACTGATCTGGCCTGGTCTCGACTTACACCAAAAAACATTCGTTGCGGCTTGCCATGGCCGATCACATCCAATGCTTCGGCAACCACGGCTCCTTCGATGCAGCCTCCTGAAACCGATCCCTCAAACGCGCCATTGTCATCGGCGATCAACTGGCTTCCCACCGGGCGGGGTGAAGATCCCCAGGTTGCAATGACCGTTGCCAGGGCCACTTTGCGTCCAGAGTTGATCCAGTCAAGTACTGTTGTATACATATCATCTTTCATTGTGGTTTTTCCTGTTTTTTCATTACTATCGGCCGAAAGAGCAGGCCGGAAAATGACACGTCTTACAGTTCATGCACAGCCCCCCATGTCCCATGGCGGCGATTTCGGCAACAGTAGGTTGTTTACCTGCCAGCAGCCGTGGCAGCATGAGATCAAAGACAGTCCTGGGATAGTAAAATACACAGGCCGGCAGCCCCAGAATCGGCACGTCCTCGAGCCGGGCATTGAGAAACATGGCCCCGGGCAGTATCGGGCTGCCATAGGAGATAATTTCGGCACCAGAGGCCCGAACGCCCCGGCGCGTCACATCGTCCGGATCCACCGAAAGGCCGCCGGTGGTCACGATCAGTTCACAGCCAGCGGTTTTCAGACCCGTCAACGCTGCGGCGATCTGCCCGGCATCATCTGTCACCAGAATTTTTTGTACGATCTCACAACCATAGGCCTTAAGCTTTGGGATTACCCATTTCTCCGATCCATCGGGAATCAGCCCCTCGTAAATTTCCGAACCGGTCACCACCAGTCCCACACGCCGCCGAAAATAGGGCAGTACCTGAAACACCGGTTGATGGACTTTGCCGATATTCTCGACGGCATCAATTTTTTCGGCTTCTATGAATAGTGGAATAATGCGAGTAGCGGCAACAATTTGACCATCGAGGCAGGGCAGGCCGGTTTTTACCGTGGAAACGATGATTTCCCCAAGGCTGTTGACCTGCAACAGTCCGTCCAGATCAATCTGCAGCAGTCCGTCGATTTCACTGACCATATTGGATTTTCCTTCCAGCGGTCGGGTCCACCTGATATTTTGTCCGCAAAGCGCTTTTGAAATCCGCAGGGCGGCATCGTCTTCGTGAAGCTGATTTTCGTCAAGCTCCAGAACATACAGATGTTTTTTACCGATTTTCAGTAACTCGGGAATATCCTCGGCCTTGACCAGATGATTTCTCTTGAATCCCACTCCCTTGAACTTGCCGGGAACAATTTTTGTCATATCGTGTGCCAGAACCGTTCCCACTGCATCTTCCACCTTTATCTCTCGCATGTTGTCATCCTGTTTCTTTTCAGATTGTCACAACGTAATGGTTTTATAACTATATCCACTTGCCTGCAATTGCCTGCAATTGCATTGTCTGTAAATTTATCCGATTTTTTCGATAAATGGCCGGGCCTCGGTTTGGACCCACTTCAGGCAGACCTCGAACTGGGATAGCTTGAATCCCAGAGCCAGTTGCCGGAACGTATCGTGTTGCTTTGCCCTCCGCGTCTTAATTTTTTCTCTCAAATCTTCCAGCAGTTGTATTTGAGATCGAATCAGCAGGTCGCCATTTTTCAGTGAAAGGTGCCGGAAGAAAAAAAGTTTTGTTAAAAATTCGATCCGCAGGTCCCGCAGGTGCCGTGTCGGCGATTGCACCCATGAAAGAAAACATGATCGACCTTCAGCCGTGATACTGATTGTTTTTCTGGGTGGCCGGTTACCTGGAGAGGAAACCAGGCTATCCACCATCCCCTGAACTTCAAGTCTCTGCAGGAGGAGATACAACTGGCTGGTACTCACATGCCAGATGTTCCCAAGTTGGATGGATAGAAATTTGTTGATTTCATAACCATGTTTGGGTTCGGTCATCAGTACGCCCAGTACTACATATTGTGTGGTTTGTTGTTTTTTCATTATTTTATGTAATATTCCATAATAGAATAGCTAAAAAAATTCTCCCTGTAAATGGTGATGTTTTTCAAATATAATATCATGCAAAAGAAGCCGGCATTGACGGCTTGCCACCATTTAAATTTTCCGGCGTTAATTGGCCGCCAGTTTCATCATCAAATCGGGAAGCCATAAGGCTATCTGTGGGAAAATCATAATAAGGGCCATGCCGACTATCAGAATTGCAATGAATGGAAATGCCGGCGCAGCTCAAAGCCAAACTATTGAGGACACAGATATGCCGCGTCTG
>NBLJ01000121.1 GCA_002084545.1 Desulfobacteraceae bacterium 4572_123
AGGAGACGGAGGATTATCTGAAAATAAGGGCTGAAAAGGAGATATTTTTAAAAGGAGATATTACAGCAGGCGGTAAACTGAGCGGAGCAACCATGGACATGAAAGAAGCCGTAAAAGAGGCTGATGTTATTCTAATCGTTGTTCCTTCATTTGCTCATGAACCAATTTTTCAGAAATTGATCCCGGAACTCAAAGACGGACAACATGTGATCATTATACCCGGAAATTACGGTGGGCTGTTTTTGAAAAAGATGATGTCCGAGGCCGGTGTAAGAAAAAATATATCAATTTCTGAAACGTCATCACTTCCTTATGCCTGCCGGATCAGTTCATACAACACCGTAATGATCCATAAAAAGAAGTTCAAGATGAAAATAGCGACCTCGCCGAGTCAGGACAATCCGAAAGCGGTTGATGTTATGAATGATGTCTTTGAAGGTTATATTGGTTTCGTTTCCGGAGAAAATCTGCTGGAAATGGATCTTGACAATGTTAATCAGACCCTCCATCCTCTTCCTGTCCTTTTAAATTACGGGAGCATCGAAAAGAATCCAAAAACCTTCAGACACTATATGGACGGTGTTACGCCGTTGATATCGGAAAAAATGCTGCAGATGGATAATGAACGCCTTGCCATCGGAAAGGGTTTTTCTCTCAATCTTATGTCCACTTTAGATCAGTTGAAAATGTATTACGGGCATAATGATTCAAAAACATACTATGAATACGTGAACAGCCCTGAAAGCCCCTATAAGGATATTGTCGGTCATAACGTGAGGAGCCGCTATATTACTGAAGATGTTCCGGGCCTTGAAGTCCCCGCTGTACAACTGGCCGAATTGGTGTCGGTTGAAATTCCGGTTACCGAATTGTGTATCCGGCTGGCTTCGGATCTTCACGGCGTGAATTATTTTTCAAAGGGGTATACGCTTGAAAAGCTTGGAATAGCTGGTAAAACGTCCAAAGAAATCTTGGCCCTGACATCTTAGGTGAGACTGGGCGCAATACAAAAAAGCTGATTACTCCGAACTTAGGGGTTGCCTTCCATACCCGCTCTTATAATGCCCGCAGGATTTCCGGATAATCAGCCCGGACTCAAGAATGAGCTGACTGACCACCCCGGTTGAACTCTTTTCTATTTTCTTGATAAGAATTTTCGCGCCCATTGCTTCAATTTCGTATTTATTCTGACTGATGGTCGTAAGGTCGATTCCTGCAAATGAGGCAATCTCGGTATCGTCGTATCCCATGAGAGTCACATCTTCGGGAGTCCGAAGCCCCTTTTCAAAAACGAACCGCAACGGGTCCAGATCGTTTTTCAAATGCCGAATATGATGGGGTGTCCCTTTTTTAAACGTTGCGCCATGGCCATGACCGGCATCTGCGACTTGCGGAATCCACCATTGCGCACTTCCGTTTCAGGTCATCAGATATTCTGTCACCGTGATATTGCCGATCTACAAAAAGCGGCATCTGGGCTGTAATATGGGAGACGATTCCTTTAAAAATTCGGGGCTCCCGCAGTGTGTGATCCAGCCCCATCAAAAAGTGCGTAACAACCTGTAATTTTATTAAAAAACGGCCTTTAATGATTTGACACAATTAACTTGACATTACTTTTCCTAAGGAATAGAAACAATTCTAATTTTTTAATTTTTCTTGGCATTTTTTACAATCATAAAAAATTATTATGGGGAGGTGCTAATGAAATTTGTTACTTATAACATTCGATTCTCTTTAGGAAAAAATCAACAAAAAGACTTAAAACGTATCACGGATACTATTAAGGGTGCCGATGTCATCGCCCTGCAGGAAGTGATGCGAGGCTGGCCGCCCGAGATGACGGATCAGCCGGAAGAAATCGGCAAATTGCTTCCCGATTACTACTGGGTATATGGGCCGTCCTTTGATATGGACGCCAGCCAAAAATCACCGGACGGCACCGTGATCAATCGACGCCGACAGTTCGGTACCATGCTGCTGTCAAAACAACCGATCATTTCATCCCGATTGCATATTTTCCCTAAACTGGCTTCAAGTTCCCATTTTAATATGAGTACGGGCGCATTGGAAGGTGTTATCGATATTAATTCAAGGCCCATAAGATTCTATTCCCTGCATCTGGGCGCCCTCGACGGCAGAGAACGTCTACTGCAACTTCGACGTCTGTTCGACATCCATCGAGATTCCCAGATAGAAGGGGGCGCCTGGAGCGGCCCCTCAAAAACTGGAGACACAGACTGGAGTGCCGGCCGGCCCATGCCCCCCATGCCAACTGAAGCAGTAATTATGGGAGATTTCAATTTCCAGGCCGACAGTCCCGAATACGAGTTAATGGTGGGCGCCATCGATAGTCAACAGGGACGGGTCAGCTACAATGATGTCTTTGTGGATACATGGGAAGCAGCCGGCAATGCAGATAAGCCAATTGTGACCTGGATTCATGATCCGGCCGCATCCGGTCACGGCTCCACCCGATTTGACTACTGTTTTATCACCCCGGATTTGACTAATCTGGTCCGGGAAGCTTGGGTTGACATGGACGCACAGGGATCGGATCATCAACCCTACTGGGTTCGGATGGATCTTTAAAAAATAGCAGTCCCTCCGGGCCGTCAGAAGACAGGATCGTTAATCACATAATGGGATTTCGTGCATCAAAGCCATCCGGCGAATCCTTCTGGAAAAAAAATAAATATGAAATTAGTCACCTATAATATTCAGTATACCAAGGGAAAAGATTATCGATACGACGTGGACCGCATCGTTCAGGCGATAAAAGGGGCCGATGTTATCGCCCTGCAGGAAGTGGAGCGGTTCTGGAAACGCTCGGGGATGACGGACCAGCCGGCGGAAATAGCCAAACGGTTGGCCGGCTACTATTGGGTCTATACACCGGCGTTTGATATGGATGCGAGCCAAAAGCAAAACAACGGTACCATATTGAACCGATCCAGTTTGATCTCGGCCCCATACGGATTTATTCACTCCATTTAAGCGCTATTTCGATACAAGAACGATTGACCCAGATCGAGGCGTTTCTGAAAATTCATCGACAGGCGGTCTTCGAAGGTGGTGTCAGCGAAGGGCCACCTTTGCTTCGCGGTACCACTGACTGGTCCGATGGAGACCCCATGCCTCCCAGGATGCCGCAAAATGCAATTTTGTGCGGTGATTTCAACCTCGAACCGGGTGGACCGGAGTACGACGCACTGGTGGGGCCCAAAGATCGAATATACGGCCGCGTTCCGTATATCGACAATTTTGTCGATGCCTGGGTCGCCGGAGGAAACAGGGAAGAAGAGGGCATCACCTTTCAAAAAAGCCCGGAGTACAACCATGAGCACCGGCTGGATTATTGTCTGGTTTCCAGTGAACTGGCCGATCGGGTAAAAAAAGCATGGATCGACGAACTGGCGGATGGTTCCGATCATCAACCCGTATGGGTAGAAATGGAGATATAGCTTCCATTTAATAAACTGGGCAAGTGCTGCTTTCCCATACCAAGCTTAATACTCCGGTATGAACTGATTCCCATGAGAGTATTTACACACTTGGCCCTCTATCCCCTAAGTATTCGATTGATTTCATTGCCCATTTCATGGGTCTTGCCGGTTCCGCCAAGATCACGGGTTTTGACTTTTCCCTCGGCCAGGACCTGCATTACCGCTTTTTGGACATCAAGGGCAGCCTCTTCCTCGCCCAGATGATCCAGCATCATCCGGACCGATTCAACCGAGGCCACCGGATTTACAATTCCTTTACCGGTATATTTGGGTGCTGACCCGTGGATCGGCTCGAACATGGACGGGTATCTTTTTTCAGGATTGATGTTGCCGCCCGCTGCCAGGCCCATACCGCCCTGGATCATTGCCATCAGATCTGTGATGATATCGCCGAAAAGATTGGACGCCACGATGACGTCGAAGTACCCCGGATTTTTGATCAGCCACATGGTCAGGGCATCGACAAGGGCGGCATCGGTTTTAATGTCGGGAAAATCAGCAGCCACCTCTTCATACACCGAATCCCAGAAAACCATGGAATAGTTCAGAGCGTTGGACTTGGTGCAGTTGGTGACCATACCGACTTTGGATTTATCGCCGAATTTTTTTCTCTTGCGGGACAGTTCAAAGGCATAGCGCATTACCCGCTCGCAGCCTTTCCAGGTAAAAATACCTGTCTGTATGGCAAATGCATCCGGCGTTCCCATTTTAAAAAAGCCACCGGCACCTGAATATTCGCCCTCCGTATTTTCACGAACCACCAGCATGTCGACGGTTTCAGGCGTTGCTGTCTTTACCGGTGAGTGTACGCCCGGGTAGAGTTTAACCGGCCGCAGATTAACATACTGGTCAAAAGTTTTGCGGATGGCCAGCAAAAGGGTCAGGGAAACGTGATCGGGCACTTTCCCGGCATCACCGATGCAGCCGAGAAAAATGGCGTCAAAAGTCTGCAGGGTTTCCAGGGCATCCTCGGGCATCATCACGCCGTTTTGCAAATAATAGTCGCATCCCCAGTCAAATCGCCGCGTCTGGACATCAAAGCTATGTTTTTGGGCGGCGGTGTTTAAAATTTTGGCCGCTTCATCCGTAATTTCGTTTCCTACGCCATCGCCGGGAATAAGGGCAATACGGTACTCTTTCATTTAGCCTCCTTCAGGCCGGCAGTGTGCCGGAGTGTTTGATTAATTTATGTTATTTTTTCATGCATGGCTTTAAATCAGCCGGATTATCCAAATTTCGGTACCGCTCTATCGGCTATATGCCCCCTGGAGGGCGTAGCCGCATGATTTCCGGATAATCAGCCCGGACTCAAGAATAAGTTGACTGACCACCCCGGTCGAATTTTTTTCTATTTTCTCGATAAGAATTTTCGCTCCCATTGCTCCCATTTCGTATTTATTCTGGCTGATGGTCGTAAGGTCGATTCCGGCAAATGAGGCAATCTCGGTATCGTCGAATCCCATGAGAGCAACGTCTTCGGGAATCCGAAGCCCTTTCTCGAAAAGGGCCTCGCGTATCCCGATGGCCATATAATCGTCCTGGGCAAAATAGGCCGTTGGGGGAGCTTCCATCGCAATCAGCTTTATGGCTGCCTCGTAAGCGATCTGCCGTTGGAATCGCCCCTCGACAATCAATTCCCTGTCCATTTTTGCCCCGTAATCAGAAAGTGCCTTTATCGAACCTTCAGTCCGCAAAATGGCTGTTGATGTATTCACGTTGCCGGTGATGACGGCGATTCTGTCATGTCCAAGCCGATAAAGGTGCTCCATTCCCATGTAGCCGCCCCGGAAGTTATCCAGAACCACGTAACTGGTTTTGTTTTTAAGATCCGGGTTCATGGAATGCCTGTTGATCAGAACAAACGGAAATTCATCCTCTATCAAGGGAACAATATTGGGATCATCCTTTAAAACCGTTGCCAGGATAATTCCATCGACGCCCTTGGATCGAAGCATGTCGATAGATTTTTTTTCCGTTTGCAAATCCCGCTTGGTATTGCACAAAAGCAGGTTGTATCCCTGTTTGTTGGCATATTCTTCAATGCCTTTGGCCAATTCCGGGAAGAAAGGATCGGTAATGCTGTTGAGTATGAAACCGATGGTGTAGCTCCTGTTACTGATTAGGCTTCTCGCAATAAAATTGGGGCTGTATTGAAGTTTTTCGGCAATTTTTTGAATTTTTCGGCGTGTTTTTTGGCTGACACCCGGTTTGTTGTTCATGGCCATGGAGACAGCGGTTGCCGAAACATCAGCGGCCTTTGCAATATCTTTTATCGTGGTTTTTTTTCTCACATCAGTAACCTTTTCAATTCTTTTGATAGCTGGCAAAAACTAAATCGTTAAAGTTATATCTACAAATTAAGCTGCAGGTTTGTCAAGAAAATTTATAGCATCTGTTTTTTGGACAACTATTTATTATTTTAGTACATATTATCATAGTTTGGATATGAAGGCTGAGTAAATAACAAACAAATTCATTAAAAAGGAAATATTTTTATTGACAAAAATGACTGTTATATTTTATTTAACTTTAACGTTAAAGTTAAATATCTCGTATCATCCCACAACTTATTGTCCTATGCAAAGCGCTATTAACAATCCAACCGGTTAACCGCTGTTGCTAAAGGAGTTGCTATGAATATTTCAGTTGACGGCGCCAGAGCGGTGATCACCGCCGGGGCCTCGGGGATCTGTGGTAAAGTCGCCGAGCTGTTTGTTGAAAACGGGGCGGATGTTTTCATCGGCGATATTGATGAAAAGATGCTCTCTGATTTCCTGCGGAAAAACCCCAAAATTTCAGGGCGTGTCTGTGACGTTTCAAACTCCGAAGATGTGGCCCGGTTTATAAGTAAAGCAGAAAGTTGTCTCGGGGGAATTGATATTCTGGTTAACGGTGCAGGCATCGGCGGCCCGGCGGGAAAAGTAGAGGATATTGATCCTTTGGAATGGAACCTGACGCTGGATGTGGGCATCAATGGCACATTTTATTGCACAAAGTATGCGGTTCCGTTTCTCAAACTTTCGGGAGGAGGTTCGATTATCAACTTTTCTTCTGCAGCAGGTATTATGGGATATCCATACCGCTCACCCTATGCAGCCTCCAAATGGGCCATAGAGGGCTTTACAAAAACACTGGCCATGGAGCTCGGAGAATATAACATCAGGGTGAACGCCATCGTTCCGGGCATTGTTGAAGGCGACCGGATGGAAGGAGTCATCGCAAATGAAGCCGTGGTTAAAGGCCTGAGCAAAGAAAAAGTTAGAGAAACCCTGATACAAGGTATTTCCATGAGAACATTTGTCACCGCGGCAGATGTCGCCCGGATGATTCTGTTTCTATGTTCAAATGCCGGTCGAAACATAAACGGGCAGAGTATCGGCGTGGATGGTTTTACAGAAACACTAAGATGAGCGATTAGCTCTAATTGCTAAAAACTAATCGCTCAATTTAGTTAAATGAAGGATACTATAAATGAATGAAGAGAAGATAAAACGCATTGCCGTGATAGGTGCGGGGATGATGGGGCATTCAATTGCTCAGGAATTCGCCCAAAATGATTACGATGTCGTATTGGTCGGCCGCAGTCAGAACAGGCTTGAGGAGTCACTGAACCAGATAAGAAAAAATTTGGCCGAGATGGTTCAACTGGCATTTATTCATTCCGATGACATCAAACCCACCCTGGATAGAATCCGGACTACAACTTCCATCCCCGATGGCGTGAGTGATGCCGACCTTGTTATCGAAGCCATTGTCGAGGAACTTGAGCAAAAACGCGATCTGTTCAGCCAGGTCGAAGCCGCGTGTCCGGTTCATTCTATAATCGCCAGCAATACGTCCAGCATTATGCCCGGTTTTATGGCCGAAACACTTGAACATCCCGAACGCTTTCTGGTTGCACACTATTTTAATCCGCCCCATTTGATGCCTCTGGTCGAGATCGTCCCGAATTCAAAAACAGATACGTCGGTAATAGAAAAAATTTATACCCTGTATAAAACTTTAGGGAAAAAACCCATCAAATGTCTCAAGGAGGCTCCCGGATTTATAGCCAATCGAATACAGGTGGCCATCTGGCGGGAAGCATTCAATATCGTACAAAAAGGAATCGCTACACCGCAAGAGGTGGATATGGCGGTAAAATACAGTTTCGGACGGCGCTTTGGCGTAGCCGGCCCATTTGAAATTTATGAACACAATGACGGCTACGACCTGACACTTCAGTGCGAAAAATATATACTGCCGGATATGGACACCTCCCAGCAATCCTACGATCTTCTTCTCGACATGGTGTCTAAAGGAGATCTCGGTGCCAAAAGCGGAAAAGGTTTCTATGAGTGGACGGAAGCATTCACTAAGAACTGGCGCGCCCGGATGTATCAAAATCTTGTGGAACATCGACGTAGAGACCTGTCGGATAATCAGGAGGCCTGCTCCCCGAAAAAGCCGGAGATCTGATTTTTATCCACAAATTATAATAAATACACAATCAGGTGTTGATAATTTTTTTCAGTTTAATTCCCCGCATCTGGTTGTGAGTGCAGTTCATGATATCTCATTTGCGAGGTAAGCATCATAATGAAACATACACCTGATGCTGGCAGTGACGCGCCCGGCCGTATTCAATCCGCCGTTTTTACGGATGAACAGGTCCGGACTCTGCATCACGCCACAATGGAAATTCTCGAAACAACCGGTATAAAAGTTGAATCCGAGGAGGCCCTTGAAATTTTCAGCGGTGCCGGAGCCAAAGTGGATTACTCGGGAGCACATGGCATTGTCAAGATATCTCCCGACATCATCGAAAAATGTATCCATTCGGCCCCCGGCCGGGTTGTCTATCATGGCCGGGATGCAAAGTATGACTTCATTGCAGAACCCACTAAGGTCGGATTCTCAACCTTTGGTGAATGTGTGCAGATCATCGATCCGATCACACGTCAGCTCCGGTCCACGACAAAGGAGGATCTGGGAAAAATCACCCGGGTTTGCGACCGGCTTGACGAGATTGTTCTGGTTGAAAGACCTGTTGGTTCTCTGGAGCAATTTGCGGCAACGCAAGCGCTTCACAACTATGAGGCCATGGTTTCCAATACCGGCAAGCATATTTTTCTTGGCTTTTACAGCGGTGAGAATACAAAGCGTATTGCTCAGATGGCCGCAGCCTGCGTGGGCGGTGATGAAAATTTTAGAAAACGCACACCGGTGACCGCTTTTGTCTGCCCCACCAGCCCACTGGTGCTGGTTAAGATGTGCTGTGACGTGATCATCCAGAGCGCTCGTCTGGGGATCGGTGTCGCACCGATCTCCATGGTATTATCGGGGACCACCTCTCCGGTTACCCTTGCCGGATCGATTGTCCTTCATAATGCCGAGGTCTTAAGCGCAATCGTTCTGGCACAGTTAACCACCCCGGGGATACCCTGTACTTACGCCAGTATGAGCACCGTCACGGATTTGCGTACGGCCGTACCGGCCACCGCTTCTCCCGAACACGGCCTGATCAGTGCCGGGCTCACCCAACTGGCAAAAATGTATCAACTGCCCTGCTGGGTCGGCGGCGGCGTCTCGGACAGCAAGCTCCCGGATACACAGGCGGCTTACGATTTTTCATTGCCGGCAACCGTGGCCGCATTGAGCGGCCCAAATATTGTATATGGTGCCGGTGCATTAGAATCCGGACTGACTTTCGATTATGCCAAGTTAATCATGGATTGCGAACAAATAGGCAGAATACAACACATGTTAAAGGGGATACCAGTGAATCAAAATACGCTGGCGATGGATATCATCAAAGAAATCGGACCCGGCGGTGAGTTCCTGACCCACTCCCATACCTATGACAACATGCGCTCCATATCAAAACCCGATCTTTTTGATCGTCGAAACCGGTCGGGCTGGATGGATAAGACGGCCGGCAAAGACTTGACCGAACGGGCCTATGAAAGGGCTCTGGAGATTATTTCAAGCCATGAACCCCCGCCGTTGCCCAAAGGTGCGGTGGAAACTATGCAAAAGATTATCGACGAATATGAGATGCAATTGAAATCGCAGTAAGCAATCAATCGGCATTGGCGTGCCGGGCCTGATGCATTATAGCTTGTCACATATTAAATTGCACAAGGCAAGAGGGAGAAGGCTGTGTTGTAATACGCCGACAACCGATAACACAGTGGAATTGAATATGTGACAGTTTATATGTGCAATAATTTATTTACTCACCAATAGTATTAAGGAGAATAACATATGAACAAAGGATTGAATCAAGAACTCATCGAACGGAGAAAACAGGCCATTACATCAGCGGTGGGCAATGCCTCGCTGAATTTTATAGCTTCGGGTAAGGGTGCCCTGCTAAAGGATGTGGAAGGACGGGAATACATCGATTTTGCCGGGGGCATCGGCGCCATGAATATTGGCCACAGCCATCCGAAAGTGGTGGCTGCCATCAAAGAACAGGCGGAAAATTTGACCCATTGCTGTTTCATGGTAAACCCTTATGAATCAGCGGTCGCACTGGCTGAAAAGCTCTGCAGCCTGACGCCTGGAGATTTTCCGAAAAAGGCGGTTTTCCTGAACAGCGGCTCCGAGGCCGTGGAAAATGCCGTAAAAGTTGCCCGTTATGCCACCAAGCGCCAGGGCATCGTTGTTTTTGACAACGGTTATCACGGGCGGACCCTGCTCACCATGACCATGACCACCAAAGTTATGCCTTTCAAGCTCGGTTTTGGCCCGTTTGCGCCGGAGATCTATCGCGTTCCTTTTGGCGATACGAAAGCGCTTCATGATTTTTTTATTACCCACATAAACCCGGAAGCCATCGCAGCGGTGGTCGCCGAACCCGTTCAGGGCGAAGGGGGCTTTATTGCACCGCCGGACGATTACTTCCCGGAACTGGAAAAAATCTGCAGCGACAACGGAATTCTGCTGGTCATGGACGAAATCCAGAGCGGCATGGGCCGGACCGGCAAAATGTTTGCCACGGAAAACTGGGATGTGACGCCCGATATGATGGTTATCGGAAAAAGCCTGGCGGCTGGAATGCCTATTGCCGCCGTGGTCGGCAAAGCCGAGGTGATGGACACCGTGCATGTCGGGGGACTCGGCGGGACATACGGCGCCAACCCCGTGGCTTGTGCCGCGGCCCTGGCCGTTCTCGATGTTTTTGAAAAAGAGGGCATGCTTGAAAAATCCGTGGCCCTGGGCGAAAAACTCGATACGCGCTTCAAATCCTGGCAGAAAAAATTCAGCATGGTTGGCGGACTGCGCGGCATCGGCGCCATGCGGGGTTTTGAACTTGTTAAAGGACCGGATAAAGCCCCGGCAAATGCTGAAGCCATGAAACTGGCAGCCTATTGCGGCGAAAATGGCCTGGTGCTTCTGGTGACCGGTATTTATGGTAATATCGTCCGTTGTCTGGCGCCTTTTGTAATCACCGATGATCAGCTTGAAAAAGGGCTGGCCATCATGGAGGCGGGGTTGGAAGAAATCCATAGATAAACATTTTATAGACAGCCACATATTCAATTTCACTGTGTTATCGGTCGTCGGCCTGTTACAATACAGCCTTTTTCTTCCGGCCTTGTGCAATTGAATATGCGACAACCTATAGTATCCGTGCCGATACCGCTGAATAAGAAAAAATAGTTTCTTAATTCCGGGATTCGTGTTTTATTGTAACAAAATGTGAGGGAACTTGTATTATTGAAAATTGAATACTGAAGGTATTCTGTCTGTCTGGTGGGCACAGCCCACCCTACGATAATTGAAAATTGATGGATGCAGGGGCAAACCATGTATTCGCCCGATCTGTCGATTTTTATAGAAAAGATAGCGCGGCCCGCCCGCCATCGGCTTTGCCTCAGGCGAGGCGGGCAGGAGCGATATCGGAAGTTTTCATTTTTCACTTCTCACTATTCAATTTATTGTCGGGTGTAGGCACGTCAAACAAAAACAATTTTTATTATTAGCTTGAAGGGAGGCCAGGCATGAATGGGCATTATGGAAAAATTCTGAACATCAATCTGTCAGATCAAATATTTAAAGAAGAACCGATAGAAGAGGCGGTTTATACAAAATATTTAGGAGGCAAGGGGCTGGCCTCCTATCTGCTGTTCGAACGTAATCCACCGG
>NBLJ01000016.1 GCA_002084545.1 Desulfobacteraceae bacterium 4572_123
CGGATTTTCTTTTCAGCAGATACATCAGGCTGACGCCGAATGCCACGGCAAATGCCGCATATCCCAGAAAACAGGCAATAACGTGCGCGATAAGCCAGTTGCTCTTCAAGGCCGGTATCAATGGCTGAATACGATCACTGATATTGGGAGAAAGGGAGGCATAGGCCATGGCCGTAAAAACCAGCGGCGTTATAAATGCGCCGATGGTACGGTTTTGATATCTTTTTTCTACAACCAGATATAAAACCGCCGTGGTAAAGGCAAAAAATGCCATGGATTCATAGAGATTGGAAAGTGGTGCATGGCCGAATCCAAGCTGATAGGACTCAAACCAGCGCAATAGAATACCGAAAAGATTGCCGATGGCGCCGGCTGTAGTCACCCACATGGCCGGCCCGCCGACAGCAGGTTTTTTAAAAACCCAGGCAAAAATATATAAAAAAGCTGCCAGGCCATACACAAAAGTTATTATTGATAATATCTGTGAACTGTTCATCATATATCCTTCTTCGCTGCAATCAGAATTTTTGCGATCTTTTTTGCCTTCCGATGCATGCCTGTTTTATTTTTATTGGCTGTTCCGGTTACAGTTACCCTGCTTTTTCCCCCTGCCTGCACGACTTCCACGCAAAGCTGCCGGTGAGACATAAAAAAAGTAATAAAGCATCCGATGATGATCATGATAAATCCGGCGTAAACTACCGGAACCCCGGGATCACTGGTTACCTGAAGCCCTGTGTAATACTGATCAGGCTGCTGTTCAAGTTGCTTTGAAGCTGACGGTTTTGTCCCGGATATGGAAACGACCATCGCGCCTCGGCGCATTTTGTCAAAATTTACAAATCGTACCGGCAGCAGCACTTCAAGCGGGTTTTGTCCTTTTGGCGTAAGGATGCCCATAAAAGCTTCGCCGATATCCTGTCCCATGAAATCCGCGGACGGTCGAAATTCCGTAATCACCAGTTTGCCGGCGTCTTCGGGCATCTCCAGCACCTTGCCGATCACTGCTTTTCGGGTATACACCATTCCTGTTTTATGGCTGACAAACCGTACAGCGAGTTCGTCCAGAGAGATTTTCTGTTGTGGGGGCTTCGGGGTGGAAAGTTTTTTGTAACTTGACTGAAATATATTAACGCCTTTAAATCTCAGGGGATCATTGACAATGATGTCTTTTGTCAAAACAACCTTTCCATCCTCTAAGATAGTCAGGGTTGACCGGTATTCCCTGGGCATGCCGTTTCTGTAAAAACTGATGTCGAAATCATCGCACCGAATGGCAAAATCCAGCGCCAGTGGTATGTCGCTGTTTCGTTGATGGATATGATCGATGGTTTGGCCCTCGGGAATATTGACAAACCCTTCAAATCCGAAAAAAGAACCCAGCAAGCCGCCGCTCAACATAAAAATGATACTTAAATGGACGGCATATACGCCCAGACGGGTCAAACGCCCCTTTTCGGCAAAAATACAAAACCCGGTTTTGGTCAATTCGCTGCGACAAAAACCAAATCGACGGGACACTATCGACTCATAAGGTTTCATCAATCCGGCTGCGGAAGAGTTAACCGTGAATTCTTCCCTCTGAGAAATTCGCCGAAACTTTGCCATTTTAAATGTCGGATTTTTTACAAAAATTATTTTCCAGGTGGCGGAAAGCCGATCAATCGAGCAAACAATGATATTAACAGTCAACAACAGCAGTAAAAACTGAAACCACCAGGAATGGTACATGTCAAAAATATCGAGTGCGGAAAAAATACGGTACACTATTTCGCCGTATTGATTAAAATAGGCGGCATGGCTTGCATTCTGGGGAATAATCGTTCCAATAATGGAAGTAACCGCTAAACATGGCAACACAATTATGGTAAGCCGAACCGAAGCAAAAAAATCCCAGACTTTTTTTATACCGTCGGCAAACGTCACCTTTTTACCCATTGAATGTTTCCTTTCTGAAAAAACCAAAAATTATATCTACCAAATGTATCACCACGACGCAATAATAAAAAAACACCCTCTTCTTTCGGGACGTGGGTTTAAAAAAACAGGATATATCTATCTTCATAAAATAAAAATCAGGCTCCAAAAAAACAGCCTGCGGATTATTACTTCCGCAGGCTGAATAAAAAAAATCGAAATAGATTGAATGCTATTTTTTTATAATATAAACTCCGCGCGATTTGGATACGACTTTGCCCTTTCCTTTAAGTTTGTAGACTGCATTGCTGAGCTGCCTGGAACTCAACGAAGTCTTTTCTTTCAATTTGGCTATGCTCGCACCATTTTTGCTTCTTCTGATAACTCCATAAACCGTTTCAAGAACGGTCATAGGTGCATCCGGTGCTGCTTTCTTTGCAGGTGCCGCCTTCTTTGCAAGTGCCGCCTTCTTTGCAGGTGCTGCCTTCTTTGCGGGTGCGGCTTTCTTTGCGGGTGCGGCTTTCTTTGCAGGTGCGGCTTTCTTTGCAGGTGCGGCTTTCTTCACTGGACGCAGTTTTGCTATTTTTATTGTAATTTTTTCTACCTCTCCTAAAAGCGTCTCAAGAATCTTGGAAACCGAGGTTAGTTGCTGCTGCAATTTTTTCATTTCGCATTCCTCCTTTGCCGTATAATATCTTTATAAAAACTAAGCATTTATAAAACTCGTAATATAGTTCTCTCAAAAAGTCAAACAAATCAGTAGAAAAAACAAATAATGTCTTCTATAAGTGCTTTTTCACTGACATGGCCGCTATCCTCCGATCAAGCGGACATATCACATGCTGCGGCAAAAGTCTTTCATATGCGTTTGAAGATTTAATACATTCGCAAGAAGTATTTCCGGATGGCGAAATAAAGGTCTCTCATTACGATTTAAAAAAAAGCCCACCAGCAATAAAGAAAAAAAGCGATCCAGGCGGTAATGCAGACGACATAAGATATCCAGTCTGTCGGCTTTCGGGCCGTACCATATTTTTCAGCTTTGCCTACCTTTTTGCCACAGACGGAGCATTCTTCAGCATCAATCGGGAGATGAGTCTGGCAGTACGGACATTTCTTGGTTGAAAAGACCTCTTGGCCAAATTTTTCAGAATTAAATTTATCCATTAGATCTCCTCTTCCATTTTGCAATATCTCGAACAGCTATATATTATACTTCCCGGGCGGACAAGGATCTATTCTAAAAAATTTTTTTCTATATCTACTTCACTCTTTTCTTTTACATGAGCCAGCCAGGTTTTAAAAGTATCAAATCTTTTTTGCTGAAGCAACCTTGTCCTGACTCCCTCTTTTTCTTTTTCAAATGCATCGGCATCCGGCGCTTTTCTCTGCTTTTGCCGTATAATATAATAGCCATCCGCTGCTTTGAAAACTTTGTCGGCCAAAGGATTTTTACTGCTCAGCAAAAAGGCGGCTGCTGCAATTTCGGGCGAATTGCCGATTATAGGAATGGAATCGCCGCGTTTAAAAAAACCGGTGCTCTGCGGAGTTAATGAAAATGTCTTGCCGGCAGTTTCCATGGACTGTCCACCGGTGATACTGCTCAACAGGGTCTCGGCATCCGAGCGGGCACGGGTCTCTTTTTTTTCTTTTTGTAAATCAACCTCCACACGATCTTTAATGGTATCAAAGGGGGGGATCTTGGATGGAATCTTGTTAATCAGCTGCAGAATGTAATATCCATTGTCAAAATCCAGAGGATTGCTGATCTCCAGCGGTTCAAGAGAAAATGCGGCGGATGCGAATTTTGCCGGATTTGTGACCAGATTTGCAGGGCCTTTGGCTGAAAATTCCGCCGTAAATACTTTCATATTTTTTTTACGTGCGGTTTCAATGAAGTCATCGCCTTCAAAGAAGGCGTCGGAAACCATTTCGGTTTCGTCATAGGCAATATTTTTTGCCTGTTTAGCCACAAGTTTTTTTTCGATATCAAGCTTTGCTTCTTCAAAGGAGCGCGTTGAAGCATCCTTGATATTGTCGATTTTAATAATATGCCACCCAAAACGGGTACGCACCGGCTCACTGATTTCACCGGCCCTCATGGTAAATGCTTTGTCCGCAAAAGGCTTGACCATCTCTTGTTTTTTAAAATAACCAAGATAGCCGCCTTCTTTACTGCTGGGGCCTTCTGAATATTTCCGGGCCAATTCGGCAAAATCATGATTCTTGAGAGCCATCTCCATTATCTCCAGGGCCCTTGCTTTTTTCTCACCGACTATTTCAGGAAGAGCATCCTGATCCACCTTTATCAGGATATGGCGTGCCTCAACTGTTTTTTCAGTTTCAAATTCCGCCTGATTCGTGTCGTAATAATCCTGTATTTCCGCATCACTGATATTTGTTTTGTCTGTATAATCATCGGGATTGAAATGGATGTAGCGAACATTTACCCGCGGCTCTGTTTTGTATTCGGATTTATGTTCATCAAAATAAGCTTTGATCTCTTCGGCGGTCAGGTCACTGTCCTTGTAGCTACCGGGCCGAAGTACCACAAAATCAATATTAACCGATGCATTGGTGTGGTTAAACCATTCTTTTGCTTCATTGTCCGAAATCTTGACGCTGTCGCTGACAAACGATCTCATTTTCTCCATAAGGATAGATTCTTTCTGAAGCTCTTCAAACCCTTCCGGTGTCATGTGGTAGCGATTTAAAACTCTGTTGTACAGCCGGTTATCAAATCTACCCTCGTTTTGGAACACCTTCATGTTTCGGATAAAATCAGCGAGTTCATCATCGGAAACCCGAAAATCAAGTTTTTCAGCCTGCTGTAAAATCAACCTTTTTTCGATGAGTTGATCCAATGTCTGCTGTTTGACGTTCAGCATTTTCAGCATATTTTCGTCCAGATTATTTCCAAACCGCTGCTGCAGGTTTTCTATCATCTGATTATACGCATTATTATATTCCTGCATGGTAATCACATCGCCGTTTACCATAGCCACTCTGGAGGCCCGTTTTGAAGTAAAACTGCCAACGCCCCAGAAAACAAAAACAATAACAATCGCTCCCAAGATAAATTTTATCAACCAACTCGATGCATAGTCCCGCATTAATTTGAGCATTACAATCCACCTCTATAGATATTAATCCGATTCCCGGCAAACAGGGTATTCAAGATTTCGTTAGAAAGTATTAATGATCAAAAACCAAAATTAGTAACTCTATTTTTAATCATTTTTTTTGTCAACTATTTCATTTGATAGAGTCGTAAAAAGTATTTTTATCGGCCAAGTAAAAATCTCTCGGGCCCATCAATTTAAATGCGGATAGATCAATGAATAAAACATGAGGAGTGATTATATTGCATCAAGCAGTTTTTCATGAATATTATCAAAAGCACCGTTGGACATGACAAGTATGTGATCGCCGCTTACAGCATGGCCCGTCAGATAATCGACAATTGAATCGGTATCGGGAAAATAATGCGCATTTTTACCACGCGCCTTTAAATCATCCACAAGATCTTCAGAGGAAAATCGCTCACCATCTGGAATCTTATTGAGCAGCGGCGGCCTGCGGATGCAGATCAAATCAGCCTGATCAAATACGGACGGATATACTTTCTGAAACACCTTGCGCATACTCGAATTTGTGCGCGGTTCAAACACGGCAATCAAGCGCCCGCGCATGCAAAACGGTTTGAGGGCATGGACAGTCTCTTTCACCGCTGTCGGATGATGCGCGAAATCATCGATAATGGTAATACCATTTTTTATTCCCCGCACCTCCTGTCGGCGCTTGACTCCCTCAAAGGTTTCAAGGGCTTTTTTAATTGCCTGTCCGGGAACTTGCAGGCGTACCGCGGCAGCGATGGCGGCCAGGGTATTCACTAAGTTGTGCCGGCCCATAAGCCGGGTTTTGAAACTGCCGAAATACCTGCCCTGCCTGTAAACCTCAAAAGAGGTCCAGGGCGGATTAACAGAAAACCGTTTCAGATACCAGGCAGAATCCGGATTCAACCCATAGGAATTTATGTCGCAGCGTTTACCCTCAACCAGTCCTGCAATATTCTCATCCCCGTCAAATATCAGCAAATGGCTTTCAGAAGAGAGCCGTGATAAAAATCGATCAAAAGTATTTTTCACATGATCCAGGTCTCTGAATATGTCCGCATGATCAAATTCAACACTGGTCAACACGGCTACCAGAGGATCATAATGTAAAAATTTGGGTCCCTTGTCAAAAAACGCGGTATCATACTCATCCCCTTCTATGACCATATACGATCCCTTGCCCAAACGGTAATTGCTGTTAAAATTCTTCAGTATACCGCCGATGAAATATGAAGGATCAAATTTTTCATCATGCTGCCCGGCCTGATATAAAATCCATGTCAGGATCGAGGAAGTCGTACTTTTACCATGGGTCCCGGCAATCAGAAGCGTCCGGTTAGCGCCAACCCCGAAATGATTGACCGCCTGAGGCATGGAGCAGAAGTTGAGTTTCCGGCGCATGGTTTCCATGACTTCAGGATTATCCCGGCTTACGGCATTGCCGATAACCACCAGATCCGGATCATCCGACACGTTTCCCGGAGAAAATCCATCTGCAACAAAAATCTCCTTTTCAGCCAGAAAATCACTCATGGGCGGATAAATTCCGCTATCTGATCCACTTACCTTAAACCCCTTGTCTTTCAGCATTCCAGCCAGGGCTCCCATTCCGGTTCCGCAAATCGCAATTAGATGAATTTTACTAACATTTTCAGGAATACAATTTTTGACAAAGTCTTTATCCGACATGGAAAGGTTCACCATCATAAACGATTTTTTTTGTGTCCATACGTTGAAAACAGGCTTTTTTGAAAATACAACCCGACCTATAGCATTTTAAAAGGCCATCCGGATCTTACGTATTCATGAACAACAAATATGTCAACCTTTTTGCCGGTGTAAAAAGCAGAATGCATACTTTACTATTTTGTTTGCCTGCTATTTCCACATTTGTTTTATCTGCCGCTCAGCGGGCGGATCCACTGCAAGGATATTGATCTTAGCTTTAATTATTTGAATTGACATAAAGATTCGACATGAGTATATTAAAATATACAGTTACTCGGAACTTCCCATTAATCGTTATCTTTTTGACGGTAAAAATTATATGCCCGAAAGCGCTCCTAATACCATTTCGCAGGTGGAAACACCTATTGCTCGGTTAAAAGTGATATCTTCATGGGTTTCTTCGGTTCAGGATATCGATAAACTCCTTGAACTCATTATTGAAACCGCAACTCAAATGATGCAGGCCAAGGCCTGTTCCCTGCTTCTCCTGGATCCTAAAACCAGGCAGCTTTACTTCAAGGTGGCCACCGGGGAAAAAAAAAGCGAAGTCAAAGATTATAAAGTCAAACTCGGCCAGGGCATTGCCGGTCGTGTAGCTGAAAAAGGGACCCCCCTCCTTATTCCGGATGTCCGTAAAGATCCGCGGTGGTATGGTGAAATCAGCAAATCATTGGGCATGGAAACCCGCTCTATAGCCTGCGTTCCAATGAAAATGAACGACGAAGTGATTGGAGTTGTCCAGGTTGTCGACAAGCAGGACGGAAGCACAATTCAAAATCAGGACATGCAAACCCTTGAGGTTTTTGCCGAACTTGCGGCACTGGCCATTGGAAACGCCCGTAAAATTGATAAGGTAAAACAGGAAAACCGGGATTTAAAGGAAGAACTGGGAGCAAAATACCAGATAATAGGGGAAAGCAAATCCATGAAGAAGGTCATTTCCGATGCCTTCAAAGTCGCCAATTCCAAAACAACGGTACTCATCCTGGGCGATAGCGGAACCGGTAAAGAGCTCCTGGCAAGATTGATCCACCGGGCCGGTTCACGCAAGGATAATGTTCTGGTTGTCCTGAACTGTGCCGCACTCCCGGAATCTCTGCTGGAAGATGAACTGTTCGGACATGAAAAAGGCGCCTTTACCGGCGCAGTGGGTCGAAAGACAGGCAAATTCGAACTGGCGGACAAGGGCACGATTTTTCTGGATGAAATCGGTGAAATGAATCCGGGAATGCAGGCCAAGCTGCTCCGTGTTCTTCAAGAGGGCGTGTTTTACAGGGTCGGCGGCAATACTCCTATTTCAGTGGATGTACGGGTCATTTCAGCAACCAACAAGAAACTTGCAAAGGAAGTTCAAAACGGCCGTTTCAGGGAAGATCTGTACTACCGGCTGAATGTCGTCTCGCTTAATTTGCCGCCCTTGCGGGAAAGGATATCGGACATTCCCCTGCTGTCCGAATATTTTCTCAATATTTTCAAAAAAGAAACCGGTGCTTCGAATCTTCGCATATCAAATGAGGCCAAGCAGAAGATGATGCGCTATGACTGGCCCGGGAATGTACGCGAACTGCGTAATGCGCTGGAAAGAGCGGTTGTCATGGGCAACGGACGGACTATTGTACCGGAAGACCTGCCGATTGATATTTCAAGACCCAGTGTCCCTCATTCTCAGGTTGGCACTACCATGGAAAAGGCGGTTAACAATTTCAAAAAAGAATTTATCACACTCACACTCAAACATACCGGCGGCAACAGAAGTAAAGCGGCCAAAATCATGGACATACAGAGAACCTATCTATCCCGCCTCATCTCCCGCTATAACCTTCGGGATGTTTAACAATCATGCCCCCCCCCGGAGCGTCTGGAGCACCTCTTGAGTATTGGCACGGGTTTTGCTTTCTTTAATAGTCAGGGCGTAGCTGAAAATATTAGCGATCCTCTTTAACCGCCAAAACAATTTGAAGGAGCCCGTGATGAATTTATACAGCCATTTCGACAGTAATGAAAAAACAGGGCCGGAAAGCCAAAATCTTTTAGATCAATTTCACAGTGTTGAATTTTTATCACCCGAAATTCAGGTTCTCTATCAGTTCAAACTGTGGAATTCGGAATCAAAAGCGTTATTTGTTCTGGTAAAAAAAGAATCCGATATTCTTGGGTGTCTCAAGGCCGGTAACGTATTGAAAATGAAATACTACGGCACGGATTCAGGGTGCCCTGCAAAGTGTCTGCCGACCCAGATCGAAAATATTTCTAAAGAGGATCAGGGGCGTTTCAAGGGACATTACCTGGTCAGCCTGTCAATACTGCCGCCGTCTGCAAACGAAACGATTCATTAAACCTGATAATAACAAACTACCAATCCTAATTTGACACTTTTTACACAACCTTAGTATACTAAAAGATACATATTCGCACTGATCATATTCATGGTAGCAACAAGTTATGGATGTGCCGCATTTAAACTGCCGGCATTTTCGGATAACACCGGCAGCATTTCCGGCTACGAATCGGATAGTCATAATGGTAAATATTTAAACTCGCTCACAACCGGCATCGATTGTTTTATTACCAAAAACTATGTTATCAATCTGAGGCTTATTTTATACGGGCAGGACAATGAGATCGACTGCCGGGAAATTCCGCTTCGCTTTGACTCTGAAAAAATCGGCCCCATGATTGACTGCAAATATTACTTCTAATTTCAGCCACATATCCGGCTTTGGCCCCCTTTCTGTTTATACTGATTATTCCCGCAGTTCGTCCAGCACTTCCCCGGCCGCTTTAATCGTAGCCTCAATTTGTTCGATCCCATGTGCTGCAGATACAAAAAGGCTTTCAAATTGAGAGGGCGCCAGATAAATACCTTTATTCAACATACCTTTATAATAAGCGGCAAACAGTTCAAGGTCACTGGTTTTGGCATCTTCAAAATTTGTCACTTCCCGGTCTGTAAAGAAAAATCCAAGCATGGAACCGACATGATCAACCCTGGCTTTGATACCCGCGCTTTCGGCAGCTTTTTTCAGACCGCCGGCAAGTTGTTCAGCCTTTTTGTTCATATTTTCGTAAAATCCATGAGCCTTGAGCTGTTCCAGGGTTGCAATTCCGGCTGCCATGGCCAGTGGGTTGCCGGACAGTGTCCCGGCCTGATAAACGGCTCCCCTGGGTGAAACATGCTCCATGATATCCCGCCTGCCGCCATACGCGCCCACCGGTAATCCGCCGCCAATAATTTTGGCAAAACAGGAAATATCAGGCCTGATGTTATACAAAGCCTGGGCGCCGCCATATGCAACCCTGAACCCAGTCATGACTTCATCGAATATCAGCAGACTTCCACTTGCATGCGTAAGCTCTCTGAGCATTTCCAGAAATCCAGGCGCAGGTGCCACAAGCCCCATATTGCCTGCAACCGGTTCAACAATAATGCAGGCGATCCGGTCACCCTGCCGGGTCATTATATCCCGAACAGCTTCAATGTCATTGTAGGGAAGCGACAGTGTATGCTCAACCACGGATTTTGGAACGCCGGGACTGCCGGGAATACCAAAAGTTGCAACCCCCGAACCGGCCTCCACAAGCAAAGTGTCCGCATGGCCGTGGTAGCAGCCGTCAAATTTAATGACCAGGTCCCTCCCGGTTACTCCCCGGGCCAGGCGGATCGCGCTCATTGTGGCCTCGGTTCCGGAATTGACCATCCTGACCATCTCAACCGATTCCACGGCATCGACAATCATTTCCGCCAGATTGATTTCAAGTTCCGTCGGCGCCCCGAAACTGGTCCCTCTCTCCAGGATTTCCGCAAGAGCCTCAATGACACGCGGATGCCTGTGACCCAGAATCATCGGCCCCCATGATCCGACATAATCAATATAGCTATTTCCATCGGCATCAAAAAGCATACACCCATCGGCATGATCAATAAACACCGGATCAGCACCCACTGCCCGGCAGGCACGAACAGGACTGTTGACACCACCTGGTATAATTTTTACGGCACTTTCAAACAAACGGCGTGATTTTTTTTGTTTCATAATTTTTTAATTCCTTTCATCTCATCAGTCATCAATTTTATGGTATACAAATAATTACAAACTTACTTCAAACCAAACTTTTCCTGGCAAGATTACTTTATAATTAATTGAAAATCAACTACCCCTTTTAACAGATTCAAACCTCAGCGAATGGCTGAATAGTTGGATAAAAAAATATTTTATCCATCAAAACAGATAAAAAATAATTTGACATCCATATTTAAAGCTGATACGAAGCTTATCCGTTTGGAACTGTAACCGGATTTAATTCATTCTGGGCCGTTAGCTCAACTAGGCAGAGCACCTGACTCTTAATCAGTAGGTTGAAGGTTCGATTCCTTCACGGCCCACCAGATTTTACACTATGGGTTAGCTTTTCAGGGCTAACCCTTTTTTTATAGGAAAAAATAATCTTGACAGAAAATTTATTACACTGATATTATATTTAATTTTGTTGGTGATATTACACCATATCCTTGCTCCGGTCTTCCGGGGCTATAACATCCATAAGGAGGAAATATGCGAAGGTACGAAACGATCATAATTATTGATCCGGACCTTTCAGAAGAGCAGCGTATGCCCATCTTCGAAAGGTGCAATGATCTGATCCCTCAATACGGCGGATTACTTATCATGCATGACGACTGGGGTCAGAAAAAACTTGCTTACGACATTAAGAAGAAAGCCCGCGGCTACTATACCCGGCTTGACTACTGCGGAGCCGGTGATCTGGTCGATGAGCTGGAAAGATTCTTTAGAATAGATGATCGAGTACTAAAATTCATGACGGTACTGCTTGAAAAACAGGTTGATATCGAGCTTATTAAGGAAGAAATGGCCCAGGCCGAGAAAGCCGAGGAAGAGGCTGCCGCTGCTGCCGCTGCCGCCGAAAAAGATGCGATCGAAAAAAAATCAGCACCTGATGCCGAAGCTACCGCGCCTGAAACACTGGAACCTCAGGTTGAAGAACCTCAATCAACCGAAATTCAAAGTATAGAGGAGGAGTAAAACATGGCCTTTCAACCTCGCAAACGAACCAATACCGGCAGAAAAAAAAGAAAAGTTTTTCATCGTCGCAAAGTTTGCCGCTTCTGTGCCGACAGCAGTCTTGTAATCGATTATAAAGACGCCAAGGCATTAAAATATTTTATCACCGAACGCGGTAAAATAATTCCCAGACGTATATCCGGAACATGTGCCAAACATCAGCGTGCCCTGACCCATGCCATTAAACGGGCCCGCACAATCGCACTTCTGCCATATGTTGGTACCATGGGATTTTAACTGATTCGTTCTGCTTACCGGCCCTTTAAAGGAAAGGATGATAGTGCTGCAAAACGATCAAAGCATGATCACCAAAGATATTGCCGCAGGAACAGCCATTACCGTTTTTATTTTTGTAATATCCATTTACATACCGATAATCGGTTTTTTCTGTTCTCTGTTTATACCTTTGCCCATTCTGTTTTATCGTTTAAAACTGGGCCGCAAATCAGGTGCTGTCATACTTGCCGCAACGATCATTGTCATGGCCTTGTTACTCGACGGATTGTCCATTGACATGTTTTTCTTCGTTGAACTGCTTTTTTTGGGATTTATTCTGGGCGAGCTTTTCGAATTAAATCTTTCCATAGAAAAAACAGTCCTTTACAGTTGCGGATCGGTTTTATTAAGCGGCCTTGTTATTTTATTGATTTACAGCAATATGTCCGGCATGGATATTGTTGTGCTGGTATCCGACTATGTAAAACAGAATCTCGAACTTACAATGGTTCTCTATCAGAGCATGGGGATGCCCGAAGAAAACATCCGGATCATTTCAAACTCGCTTGACAGTATTCACTATGTCCTGATACGGATTATTCCGGCGATGGTAGTTATATCTACTTTTTTTGTTGCCTGGACAAGCCTGCTGCTGGCCAGGCCGCTCCTAAAAGGTAAGTCACTCTTTTTTCCCGCTTTCGGGTCTTTACAACAGTGGAGATCGCCTGAATTTTTAGTGTGGGGTGTGATTGGGTGCGGATTATTACTTCTTTTCCCATCCAAAGCAATTAAAGTGCTGGCGTTAAACGGCCTGCTGATTTTAATGCCGGTTTATTTTTTTCAGGGGATAGCCATCGTATCACATTTTTTTAACAAAAAAAAATTCCCCAGGTTTCTCAAATTGTTTTTATATGGACTCATAGCCCTGCAACAACTTTTTCTTATTGCCGTGATCGGACTTGGCTTTTTTGATATATGGTTAAACTTTAGAAAACTCGGGATCAAAAACAGCTCCGAGTAAAATTAATGGTACGAATCTATCTGCCCGACTCTCTTCAAATCGGGCCGCTTTTAGGATTAACTGGAGGTTACAATGAAAGTCATATTAAAAGAAACAATCGAGGCCTTAGGTATCATCGGCAGTGAAGTATCGGTTGCCGACGGCTATGCCCGCAACTATCTTCTGCCTCAAGACAAGGCTGTCCCGGCCACACCGCAAAATCGTAAAGTGATGGAGCAGGAAAAGAATAAATTTGATCTCCAAATTGCCAAGGAAAAAGAATTTGCTCAGGAGATGGCAAAAAGACTCGAGGGAATTGTCTGCACCATACCCGCCAAGGTCAGTGAGGGCGACCGTCTTTACGGGTCTGTAACATCAAGAGATATTATAAACGCATTGACTGAGCAGGAAGTTGAAATCGAAAAAAGAATGATCATGCTCAGTGAGCCCATTAAAAATGTCGGTACATTTAAAATTCCCATCAGGGTTTACACGGAAGTAGAGCCTGAAATTACGGTTGAAATCATTCCCGAATAAACCTTGCGGCCTCATGCTATTATTAAAATGATAGTATGAGGCCGGCACCAGCAAAAAAAAACCGCAACTTCCGACCCCGCAAGGTAATATCAGACAAATGGCGCATACTCATCCAACGGCTTCAAAAAATTCGTCCCTCCATGCTTTGCCTCCGCAAAGTATCGAAGCGGAGCAGTCGATTATCAGCGCCATTTTACTTGACAATGAAACTCTTTTTGAAGTGCTTGATATCCTTAGGCCCGAAGATTTTTACAGGTCGGCCCACCAGAAAATCTTTGTAGCAATTTCGGAATTATTCACTAAAAACGAGCCGTGCGATCTGGTAACCCTTACGGAAATTCTGAAAAACAAAGGCGATCTCGACCAAATCGGCGGCGGGACCTATCTTGCATCTATTGTGGACACCGCCCCGGTTGCGGTGAATGCTGTTCATTACGCCCGAATTATTCACAACAAAGCCAGTTTGCGCCGCCTTATTGAAAAAGCCAATGCAATCGTAAAAAAATGCTTCGAAGAACAGGGAGATGTTGATGAAGTTATCGACTTTGCCGAATCCTCTGTTTTTGAAATTTCCGAACATAAAATTAATCCGGCTTTTTTTTCCATAAGCCAGATCATTGATAAAAATTTCGAGACTCTCGAAGAACGGCAGGCCAACAAAGCTCTGGTAACCGGGGTTTCAACCGGTTTTTCCCGGCTCGACACAATGACGGCCGGTCTACAGCCGTCGGATCTGATCATCCTTGCGGCCCGGCCCAGTATGGGTAAAACTTCACTGGCCCTTAATATCGCAAGAAACGCTGCCATTGATGCCGATACGGCAGTAGCCATTTTTTCGCTGGAAATGTCAAAAGAACAATTAAGCATGCGCATGCTGTGCTCCGAAGCCAGAATCGACTCCAACCGGCTGCGAAGCGGTTTTTTCAACCGTGGTGACTGGGATAAACTGACGGATGCAGGCTCGCTTTTATCTGATGCGCCAATTTTTATTGATGACTCGGCAAATATTTCAGCTATTGAAATCAGGGCCAAAGCCCGCCGCTTGAAGATGGACAAAAACATCGGACTTATCTTGATCGACTATCTGCAGCTTATGAGGGGACGCTCCTCGGCTGAACGGCGAGACCTTGAAATCTCCGAAATTTCAAGATCACTCAAGGGCCTGGCAAAGGAACTTAACATTCCGATCGTAGCCCTTTCACAGCTTAACCGCAAACTCGAAGAGCGCGGTGACAAGCGCCCAATGCTTTCCGATTTAAGGGAATCGGGGGCTCTGGAACAGGACGCCGATGTCGTGGCTTTCATCTACCGGGATGAGGTTTATAACAAAGAGAGCAATAACCCCAACCGGGGAAAAGCCGAACTTATACTTGCCAAGCAGCGCAATGGTCCGGTAGGAACCGTTCACATGGCTTTTTTAAACACCTACACCCGCTTTGAAGCGCTGGCTCCTGAAGAGATGGCATAAATGCCGTCAGCAGCCACCACGCCTGACTTTATTCTAATATGAAAAAACTTTTCGGGAATTTTAAAGGCCTTAAATCTGATCAGTTTCGTAAACTTGAGAATCTATACCGCCGCCGCATTCCCCCGGAGTTTATCGTAACTGCGGAGTTAAGCCGCGACCTTTGCCGGCTGTCCGTCGAGACAGGCCGTCAAATAGGGTTGATGGTAAACCGCCAGGGAAGAATTATCCATGTAATCATCGGCAACAATCAGGGAATAATGATTCCCGATATCAGTGAATACCGGATCGCCGCAGACCGATTAAGAGGCTTGCGCTGTATTCATACAAGCTTTGACAATGGCGGCCTGACCAGGGACGATCTTACCGACCTCTCCCTTTTAAGGCTTGATTTGATAGCCAGCATTAAATGCAAAAAAGACGGCAGCCCCGGCAAAATCCATGCAGGCCATATCCTCCCCCAAAACAGAGACAAAATTCCATACCGGGTGATGCCGCCACTTTCACTGCATCAACTTGATATCGGGTATCTGGATCTTATCTCCGCCCTGGAAGCCGAACTCGCTCAGGCAGGGCATCTATATAAGGCCGACTCCAACAAAGAAAAAGCGCTTCTGATCAGTGTTACGCCACTGCCTAAAAATGCAGCCATGGATTCACTCATGGAACTTACGGAACTGGCCCGTTCAAGCAACATAGATGCCATTGAGACCATCATTCAGCATCGTCGCAAAGCAGACCCGCGCTATCTCATGGGACTTGGCAAACTAAAGGAATTAGCAATTCGCGCTCTGCATCAGGGAGCCGATCTGATTATTTTTGATCAGGATTTAAACCCCTCTCAGGTTCGATCCATTGCCGACAAAATCGACCTGAAAGTGATCGATCGAACCCAATTGATCCTCGATATTTTTGCCCGGCGGGCAAAATCACGGGAAGGCAAACTGCAGGTCGAACTGGCTCAGCTCAAATATCTGCTCCCCCGTCTGATAACCAGAAATACTGCCATGTCCCGTCTTACCGGCGGTATCGGCGGACGAGGTCCAGGAGAAACCAAACTGGAAATAAACCGGCGGCGCGTTCGTGACCGCATCAAACGTCTGGAAAAATCACTGGCGCTTGTATCCCGCCGTCGAAAACAACAAAAATCAAAACGCCATAAAAAAGGCCTGCCGGTAATTTCCATTATCGGCTATACCAATGCCGGGAAATCAACCCTCTTGAACACCCTTACCAACAGCAGGGTTCTGGCTGAAAACCGGTTGTTCGCAACGCTGGACCCATCTTCCAGGCGTTTGAAGTTTCCCCGCGACATGGAAGTGATTATCACGGATACGGTGGGATTTATAACAAACCTTCCAAAAGATCTGATGGTTGCTTTTCGAGCCACCCTGGAAGAGCTTGAAAATGCCGAAATTTTTCTGCATGTTATAGATATCAGCAATCCGCGTTTTGAAAATCAAATCAAATCGGTCGAAAAAATTCTCACCCAACTCAAACTGCAAAATATTACAACCATAAGGGTTTTAAATAAAATGGACAAAATAGACCCTGAAACCGTCATAAACCTTGAACAGAGATTCATAGGTACCGCGATCTCGGCCAACAAATCCGCAACCCTTGCACCACTCATCAAAAACATGACAAATCTGTTGACATACCGGTCAAAAAAAATATAAGTCTTCTATCTTATGGATTTTGAAACAATAACAAAAATCGGCCTGGCGGCAGCCGACAAAGGCGCTGGAGTACTGCGCAGCCAATTCGGCAAAATTTTAAGTATTCAAAAAAAGAATATTACCGATCTGGTTACCAATGCCGATATAGAGTCGGAAAAAGTAATCATTCAAACTATCCGCGACCAGTATCCCGGGCATGCCATTCTGGCTGAAGAAAGCGGAATCAAAAGCGGAGAAAAAGATTGTCAATGGATAATCGATCCTCTCGACGGCACCACCAATTTCGCCCATGGTGTAGGGATATTTTCAATTTCCATTGCATTTGCTTTCAAGCAGGAAATTATGGTCGGCATTGTTCTGAATCCGGAAAGCGGTGAACTTTTTTCAGCCACAAAGGGCTGCGGAGCCATGCTTAATAAAAACCCAATTCGGGTTTCCAATTCAAAAAGCGTGCAGGACAGTTTACTTGTAACTGGTTTTCCATATGATGTAAAACCTGTTTTCCCTGAGCTTATGACCCGGTTTTCCCACTGTCTGAAGGCGGCCCGCGGGATCAGAAGACTTGGCTCTGCCGCATTGGATCTCTGTTTTGTGGCATGCGGCCGTTTTGACGGGTACTGGGAGGAAAATCTCAAACCATGGGATACCGCGGCGGGAATGCTGATCGCAACCGAAGCTGGTGCCCGTGTAACCGATTTTTCCAACAGACCGTATGGAATAGATGATTACGAAATCCTGGCGACCAACAAGCAAATTCATGATGAAATGTTATCATTGTTGGCAATTGAGGTAAAAATATGAACAAAACTTTTGACAAAAAAACACTTGATAATCATATCGAGTGTTTCAGTAATTTCAATAAGACAGACCCGATTTGCACTAAATTGTGTGCCATAAATATAAGATGTGCGATTGAGAGCGATCAACAGGATCGCATGGAAATTCTGGAAGATCTCGTAGCTTCCGAAGTCATGTTCATGAAGATTCAATAATCAGGGCAGGATTCCTGACCATAAAAAACACAATTTTTAAGGGCGCCTAAAAGTTGCCGGACTCCAGTTTTTTGCTGAAAAACTTCACATGTTCCTGGATTCGGGCACTTCCTTTCAGCCCTTGTTCGACGGCACTGATGGCATGGATGGCAGTGGCATGATAACGGTTAAAACTTTTCCCGATAGCTTGAAGAGGCTGGTCCGTATATCTGCGGGCCAGATAAATAGCAATCTGACGCGGTTTAACTATTTTCTGTCTCCGGGAACGTGAAACAAGATCTTTGACCGGCACATTATAATACTTGCTCACAATTTTTTTAATAACATCTATAGTGATATTTTTTTTCCGACGGGCAATATTTTCAACTACGCTTTTGGCCAGGGGAAGATCAATGGAATTACCCAGCAGTGAAGCTTTAGCCGCTACCCCGATAAGTCCACTTTCCAGTTGCCTTACATTCTCCGTGAGCTCTCCGGCCAGATAATCGGTTACCGCATTCGGTATTATATAATTATTCTGAAGACATTTTTTTTGCAATATTCTGACCCGGGTTCTGAAATTCGGTGGATCAATCCTGGAAATAAGCCCGCCTGAAAGGCGTGAACGAAGATTATCATGCAGCCTGGGAATATCCGCGGGAAGATAGCAGCTTGAAAAAATCATCTTCTTTTCCGAGTCCAGCAATGTGTCCAGCGTCAGACACAGTTCCAACTGGGTTCTCTCCTTGCCGCTTAAAAAATGAACATCCTCGATAAGCAACGCATCACAGTTGTATCGGTATTTTTCTTTAAACTGTTCGATGCGATCATGCCTGAGGGCATATACCATTTCATTGGTAAAATCCTCGGCCGTAATATAGTATACACGTTTGGATGGAAATTTCGACAAAATATGATGACCGATTGCCTGAGAAAGGTGGCTTTTCCCCATCCCGACATTTGACTGCAGAAACAGACCTGCCTGCTGGCCATTCCCGTGAGTGGCCAGAGAAAGCGCAGCGGAATAGGCAAAATCGGAATTGTCCCCGACAACAAACTTGTCAAAAGTAAAATCATACCGTAACAACCTGCCGCTATGGGGACGTACATTCAAATCAGGCAACTGCATCTGGGGTTCAAGAGAATGTCCTTTTTCAGCAGGACGTTTGCCGGTTGAAATTTCTATAACAAGCTTATATTTTATACCGGACTTTTTTCTTAACTCTTTAACAATCAGCGGGCCATAATGTTCAAGCAGCCGTTTTCTGGAAAATGTATTTTTACAGGCAAGAACAATGCAGCTTTCCTGCCGGCGCAGGAATTCCACCGGTTCAATCCACATTTTATAGCTATGGGTCGGAATCTGCTTTTTAACAGTAGTTTTTATCTCTTTCCAAATAGCATCCATTAAACGCGTGAGCCTATCCTTTTTAACAATTAAGTCAACTATTCCACAACAAGTTTGCAGGGCAAAAAAACAATCCTGTCCGATCTGATTTCCATGTAACATATTTGGTAAATCTAAAAACAGACAAAGATTATTGGGCTACAATTTTAAGGAATTAAAGAAAATAAACAAACCGATTTGATCAATAACGAAGAATTATATCGGATTATGAGCAAACACATTAAAAAACAATGTGGTTATAGAGTATCCGGATATTTCTGTCAAACCGAAATAAAGCCGTTTAGCACATGTTAGCTTTCGAATTATCAACAGTTTCTATCCTATTGTTTTCATGGTTATTTTGAATAGTATATTGGCAACCCCTCTTATTTACAACCTTTTTTCAATAAACGAAATTTTCAATATTTTTAGGCAGATCTGCAATTATACAGATTAAGTTGACATTTTTCAATACTCTCATTTTCTTTATTTTTCTATCATTTTCTTTATTTTTCGTACTTTGTTAATTAAATAAAGTCGAGCAAGGCCAGGGTTGCAGATCAAAATGAAACTTAAAAACAATTGATAAACTCTTTTAACAGAGTTAAGCTATTGTAAAAATTTAGTTATTTTTTTATTCAATAATTTTTGTTCATTTTATAATATAGCGTTCGGGTTAACCGACAAAAAGTGTTTCCATTAAATTATATTTGAATTTTTTCAAGTGGTCTGTATTATACTGTCCGATGGGCTGAAAGAAAAATATTTTTTACCTTTTGAAAAGCAACGGTATTTACCAATCAGGAAAGAATCAATTCAAACCGTGAAATCTGAAAAAATAATAATCCGGGGAGCCCGGCAGCACAATTTGAAAAACATTGATGTCGAGCTGCCCCGCAATCAATTTATCGTCGTAACCGGTTTATCGGGATCGGGAAAATCAACACTTGCCTTTGATACGCTCTATGCCGAGGGCCAGCGCCGTTATGTTGAATCATTATCGACATATGCCAGGCAGTTTCTGGAAAGAATGGACAAACCCGATGTCGATCTTATTGAGGGGCTGTCACCTGCTATCGCCATCGAACAGAAAACAGCCAGCCACAATCCCAGGTCAACGGTAGGAACCGTTACCGAAATATACGACTATCTGCGCTTACTGTTTGCCCGGATAGGCACACCGCACTGTTATAAATGCGGCCGTGCCATCAGTTCTCAGGCACTGGACCAGATTCTCGATCAGGTACTGGCCCTTGAATCCGGCAGCAGAATTATTATTCTGGCCCCCATTGTTACCGCTCAAAAAGGCACCCACCAAAAGCTCTTTATTCAATTAAAAAAACAGGGGTTTGCCAAGGTCCGCATCAACGGCAAAATAATTCCGATCGAAGATGCCGGAGTGCTTAATAAAAATAAAAAATACAACATCGATGTCGTTGTTGATCGCCTGGTTATTAAAAACAATATCAGAAACAGGCTTGCCGATTCCATCGAACTGGCCCTTGCTCAATCCAATGGACTGGTTCTGGTGGATATCATCGGTCGGGAACCGGTATTGTTCAGCGAGAAAGCAGCCTGCATTCACTGCGGTATAAGTTACCCGGCATTCACCCCGGCCAGTTTTTCCTTTAATTCCCCCCAGGGTGCCTGCCCGAAATGCGGAGGGCTGGGCTCTACGACCGAGTTTGACCCGGCTCTCATCGTTCCAAATCCTGAATTGAATTTACGGGAAGGAGCGATAGAACCCTGGTACAATCGGAATTCCATGCATTTTTCTGAATTTCTGGACGCCCTGACCCACCACTACGGTACCGATATCTATACCCCTTTCCAGAAGCTTTCCAGAAAATTTCAAAAAGTGCTGCTCCACGGCTCCGGCAAAGAGGAAATAACCTTTTATTTTCAACGTAATGACCGTCGTTACACTTTCAAGAAAAAATTCGAAGGCGTCATTCCTAAACTCCGCCGGCGCTACCTTGAAACCGATTCTTCCCAATCCAGAGATGAAATCAGAAGATACATGACCTTTCGTCCCTGCCCCGAATGCCTTGGTGCCAGGATCAGCCGGGCAAGCCGTTCGGTAACCGTAGGAGGCCTTGCCATCAGCGCCGTTACAGCCCTTTCAGTATCAAAATCACTTGAATTTATAAAAAAGTTACATCTGACCGGCAAAAAAAAAATCATTGCCGGCAGGATATTAAAAGAGATCACCGAACGCCTCGGCTTTCTGGAAAACGTAGGGCTGACCTATCTGACCCTGGATCGGGCGGCCTATACCCTTTCAGGTGGTGAAAGCCAGCGAATCCGCCTGGCCACTCAGATCGGCTCAAAACTGACAGGTGTGTTGTATGTTCTTGATGAACCGAGTATCGGGCTGCACCAGAGGGACAATCAGCGCCTGCTTTCGACATTGCGGCATATGCGGGATCTGGGCAACACAGTACTGGTGGTGGAACATGATGAAGAAACCATTCTGGCCTCCGACCATGTGATTGACATTGGTCCGGGTGCGGGTATACATGGCGGTGAAATCGTATTTTCCGGCGCACCTAAGGCTCTCCTGCGCAATACAATCTCCCTGACCGGGCAATATCTTTCCGGAAAAAAACAAATCCGAATTCCATCCCGGCGAAGGTCCGGGTCCGGCGCCAGGATTGAAATTAAAGGGGCCGCTGCCAATAACCTCAAATCCATCAATGTACAATTTCCAATAGGCTGTTTGACCTGCGTCACCGGCGTCTCCGGCTCGGGCAAATCCACATTGATTCTTGAGACTCTTTTTCGAGCCCTTTCCCGAAAAATCTATCATTCCCGCATACTACCGGGTCGGCACCTTGAAATTCTGGGTATTGAACATGTCGACAAGGTGATTAACATTGACCAGGCGCCCATCGGCAGAACTCCACGGTCAAATCCGGGAACCTATACCGGCATTTTTAACTATATACGGGAACTTTTTTCCAAAACACCGGAAGCCCGGAT
>NBLJ01000122.1 GCA_002084545.1 Desulfobacteraceae bacterium 4572_123
AAAATGCTGAAACAGCCGCTTGAAAAGAAGGTTTCCAATGCCCGGAACAGTTTTCAGGGCAGCCCATGGTAAAATATTTTTCATAAAAGATCCACGGCGTCCTTCTTCCAACTTCATTACCAGGATACAAGATCAACAAAGCGCGAAACAATTTTAATTTATCATGCAGGATGCCGGTTATTTCTGTTTTTTATGGGTCTGCCAGGCTATCAGAATAGGGCTGGCTACATAAATGGATGAATAGGTTCCGACAAGAATTCCAATGATCATTGCAAAGGCAAAATCATGAATGATACCTCCACCAAGGGCAAAGAGGCACACCACTACAGCCATAGTAGTAAGGGAAGTCAGGATCGTGCGTGAAAGTGTCTCGTTGATACTGCAGTTGATGATGGCATGCAGGGGATTCTTCTGATTTTTTCTTGAGTTTTCACGGATACGGTCAAAAACGATGATGGTATCGTTTAGTGAATAGCCGATAATCGTTAGCAGGGCCGCAATAATCGGCAATGTAAATTCTTTTCCGCAGATGGAAAAAATGCCCACGGTGATCGAGACATCGTGAATAAGAGCCACAATAGCCCCCATGGCATATTTGAGTTTAAGGAACCAGAACAGAATCAGCGTAACGACCAGAGCCGCCCCTATCAAAAAAGGTATGCTGACGTTAAAAATAGACAGGAAGTAAACTGCGCCCATCAGAGCGCCCGCCATAACACCGCTTAATATCCATTTCAGTTCAAACCGGCCGGAGATATAAATCGTAATAAAAAGCAGGGAAAAGAACATGGCAAACAGGGCCTTTTCACGCAGATCCTTGCCGACCTGGGGGCCGACCATTTCAATCCGTCTGATTTCCAGATCATTTTTTGTGGAAAACTTGAGAGCCCTGGACACCTCTTCGGAAAATTCATGATCAGTCATAAGCGACTTATCCGTGCGGATGAGATATTCGTTGTCCTCCGCGGCGCCGAACGTTTGTACGGATGATTTGTTCAATCCGATTGTGTTCAGGCCGGATTTGATATCATCAATGGCGGCCGAACTGAAAAATTTAACCTGAATAAGAGTACCCCCGGCAAAATCAATGCCGTAGCGGGGGCCCCCGTGAATGATAAGCGATGCAATACTGATCAGGATCATAACGCTGGATACAATAAAAGCGATTTTTCGTTTACCGATAAAATCGATGTTCACATCGGGTTTTATAAACTGCATTGTGCCTCCGGATTGCTGCCCTCGGCCAGTTTTGTTGTTTACTGATCCGAGGGCCGGCAGCCTGTATTGGTTTAGATGCTTAAGGTTTTAGCTTTACGGTTAATCAACAGGTAATCGAATATAGCCCGTGTCAGCACAAGGGCTGTAAACAGACTGGCAATGACTCCCAGACTGAGTGTTACGGCAAATCCCTTGACCGGACCGGTTCCAAACTGGAACAGTACCAGTGCTGCTATCAATGTGGTGACATTGGCATCAAGGATAGTCAACGTCGCTCTGGCGTATCCTGCATCGACCGCCGCGCGGGGTGTTTTGCCAAGACCCATTTCTTCTCTTATACGTTCAAAAATAAGCACGTTGGCATCGACGGCCATACCGATTGTAAGAATAATGCCGGCAATACCCGGCAGTGTCAGAGTCGCCTGGAAACCGGCGAGTCCGCCGGCAATCAGGAGGATGTTTAAAATCAGGGCGAAATCCGCAATCAGACCTGATGCTTTATAGTAGATGATCATGAAAAGAACGACCAGAATTCCGCCGATACACATGGATATCAGCCCCTTGCTAATGGAATCGGAGCCCAGTGATGGGCCGACGGTACGTTCTTCAATAATATTGACCGGGGCCGGCAGTGCGCCGGCGCGCAGCACGATGGCCAGGTCCCGGGCCTCCTCCGTACTGAAGTTGCCTGTAATGCGGGCCGATCCGCCGGATATTTTTTCCTGGATAACAGGCGCTGAATAGACTTTGTTGTCCAGTACGATGGCAAGCCGTTTTTTTACATTTGCAGCGGTAATTCGTTCAAAAATTCTGGCGCCCTTACGATTAAAATCGATACCGACGTAAGGTTCGTTGTACTGGGAATCGATCTGAACCCTGGCATCTGTAAGATAGGCACCGCTTAAAAGGGATCTTTTTTTGATGAGAAAAGGGGTTTTGCTCGTTCGACGGGTAAGCGGATCTTCCTTGACCTGATAAAGAATCTGGCTGCCGGGGGGAAGATTGCCCTTCAGTGCGGCATCCAGGTCATGGGCTTCATCAACGAGTTTGAATTCCAGCTGGGCGGTTCGTCCGATAAGTTCCTTGGCTCTTTTTGTGTCCTTGATCCCCGGGAGCTGTATCAGGAGGCGCTTTTCACCCTGTCGGCGAATGTCGGGCTCGCTGACCCCGAACTGATCAATTCTGTTTCTTATGGTTTCAAGGGCCTGGTCGGTGGCCATTTTTTTTATCTGGTCGGACCGATTGTCGGGAAGATCCATGGTTATAACCAGATTTTCCCCCTCTTTGGAACGCGACAATATGCGGAGGTCTTTAAAATCCTTGTCAAGGAGTTTGTCCACATCATCCACATTATCGGGATCACGGATAATAACGGATATTTTTGTGCCCTCTATGCGGTCTATGCCTGTATTCCGGATGCGTTCTTTTTTTATCTGGTCCTTTAGCTCCTGGGCTATGCGCTCAACGGTACCTTCGACAGCCTTTTCCGTATCCACTTCAAGAACCAGGTGCATGCCGCCCTGCAGATCGAGCCCCAGATTTATTTTCTTGTGGGGCCACAAGGCAGGTTTGAAGGTGGGTAGAACATAGACGAATGCAGCAATAATAACCCCGATCACGATCACCAGCCGCCATGAAATCTTTTTCAATGAACTGTTCCTTTCTCAAATAGAATTAAACACAAAGTCGTTTTTCATAAAGACATCAGTTCTTTAATAAAGGCCCAGGACCCGCAGAACGCGGTGGAGCCGTTTTGAACTTGTGAAATTCAGTCATTGTGTCTATTTTTTATCTGCCTTATCCGGTTTTTTCTTGGAGTCTTTTTTTTCGGTTTTGGCTGCTGCCGGCTGGGTGCCGGGTTGAGTCATGGCTGTTACGTTCCCGCGGTTGACTTTTACACGAACACGGTCGGCAATTTCAACAGTCAGGGTTGTTTCATCCAGTCCTGTAATTCGGCCATGAATTCCCCCGCCCGTGATAATACGGTCACCCTTTTTAAGGCTGCCGATCATTGCGCGGTGTTCTTTTGTTTTTTTCTGCTGCGGCCGGATTAACAGAAAATAAAAAATAACGAACATTAAAATAAGGGGAATAAACGCTCCAAATCCACCTTGTGCTCCGTCTGCGCCACCCTGACCCATTGCATATGCGATATTAAACAAGACATCCTCCTTTATATTTTCCAAAAAATAGATACTAAAATGCGCTGATATACTTCAAATATCAGCGCACGTCAAATAATTCTTGTAATTATTTTTTACAAAACAGGTTCAAACAATATCGGGTATCCACTGAAAAAGCCCCAATAAGGGGCTTTACTGATCTGCCACAATCCATATGGTCTCGCCGTCAAACCGGATATGGTTGACATGCGAATGATCGACCTGGTTCAGCAGCGCAAATACCTGGTCCATATTATAAACAACCAGTTTATTAAATGGTTGAATCAGGTCCAGATCAACGTCGAGCCTGCGTTCCGTGATATTGTATATATGAATCATGGTTTCAGAAAATTTCAGGAGCTTTCCGATGCCCGAACTCAATCCGAGTTTGTCCGGTTCGTCGGCCATGGGAGAAACCGTAATGTTTTTGTGAGAAAAAAAATCTTTTAAAAACTGAAAATGTATATTCCAGATATTGTCTCCGGGCCGGACAATGTAGATACCGAATATTTCATTTTGGCAAGCGCCCTGGTCGGCTGCATCCATTCCGGCCAGGTCCAGAGTTTTTTCAAGAATGTCGCCATGTTTTAAGCGTATTGTATCCATGATTTTTTTCATGGATATGGTTGTGTCACCAACTTTGAGGCTTTCATCGGATTTGACGATAAGATCAAGTCCCTTATCGATTCCGTAGCTCCGCCGTTTTTTCAGGGCTCTTGCCATGCAGGTAGAAAATGCCGGCAATGAGTGCGGTCATGACTATTGAGCCGATAACAACGAAAATGTAAACCCGGTTCGACACTTGTTTTTTTTCACGATGCATTAGTTTGCTCCCAATACTTTACCAGGCAGAAGACTGGAGCTCGGGTGTGGAAAAAAATAAATCAGGAGATACATTTTATTGCTCCTCGCATGCGATACTGCTTTCACCGGGGATCATTCTGCTGTCGGGAGTGATGATAATGGATAGATTCCGCCTGCTTTCCAACTCAAGAATTTCACTGCGTTTTTTATTGAGAAGATAATCCGCCACTTCCATCGGCACCTTACCGTTAACCGCAGCTATGTCTCCCTTAAGGGTTTTCAGGCGCAGTTCACGAAGAAAACCAAGGGCCAGCGTCTCCGTGGAAGGCGTCAGACCCTTGCCCCGGCAGTATCGGCAGGGCTCAAAACTGGCGGATTCTATTGAAGGTTTGATTCGTTGCCGGGACATTTCCATCAGGCCGAATTTGGAAAGTCTGCCTGTTTTGGTGCGGGCTTTGTCAATTTTCAGATGAGATCTCATAACCCGCTCTAATTCGTTTTTGTGTTTTGAATCACGCATGTCAATAAAATCGATAACAATTAATCCTCCAAGGTCCCGGAGCCTGAGCTGACGCGCGATCTCCTCGGCAGCTTCAAGATTGCTCAACAATGCAGTTTGTTCAATGGATTTTTTTTGAGTCGCCTTGCCGGAATTCACATCTATTGCAACCAGGGCCTCGGTCTGATCGATCACGATAGATCCTCCCGAGGGCAGGCCTACCCGGCTTTCAAAGATAGATGCGATCTGGGTTTCAAGCTGGTGTTTCGTGAAAATCGGTTTGGGGTCTTTATGCAGTTTGACAATTTTTTTCTGCTTGGGAGCGATAAGCTGCACAAATTCCTTGATTTCGTTGTAAACGGTTTGATCGTCAATCAGGATTTCGGTGATTTCCGGCGTCAGATAATCCCGTATGGAGCGAATGGCCAGATTCCGTTCTTTGTAAAGAATGGCCGGTGCCTTTTTGCTGACGCCCTGCTTATTGATATTCTTCCACAGCCGCATTAAATAGCGCAGGTCTTTGTCCAGCAGAGTTTTGGTACTGTTTATGCCAACAGTACGGACAATAATTCCGAATTCCTCGGGGAGTTTCAGTTTGCCGACAATCTCCTTTAAACGATTACGTTCGGCTTCATCTTCGATTTTTCGCGAAATACCGCGGGTTTTACCGCCCGGCATTAGAACTGTATACCTTCCCGGCAGGGAGATATAGGTAGTGAGCATGGCTCCTTTTTTCATTATCGGGTCTTTGGTTACCTGTACCAGCAGCTCCTGGTCACGTTTGACGATATTTTGTATTGAGCGGCCGCCGGAAGGGTTGTCCTGGAAGTAGTCGCTGTGGATTTCATGTTTTTGCAGAAATCCGTGCCGATCTGCTCCATAGTTTACAAATACCGCCTGCAGGCTGGGCTCGATGCGGGTGATGATGCCTTTGTAGATATTGCCGTGTGTAACTTCCTTGGCCGCGTTTTCAATATGAAATTCTTCAAGATGGCTGTCTTTAACTTTAGCGATCCGGCACTCTTCCGAATCCACTGCATTAATAAGAATTTTACTGCTCATGTATTATTTTTCCTGATTTTTATTATAAGTCAGTGACAGTGATAGGCAATTGTTAAATGCAAGTCAAATGATTTTTCTTTAATTCTCATGGGTTCCTGATGTTTTCTTCGATATGGCGCGCAAATTTTAATCGCTACTTGCTATTTCAGGCATAGTATGGCATGACGATTCAAAATAAAGGGGCCGATAACGACGTTTAAATAAGCTTTAACAAAAAAGATATTTTATCGGAAAAAATATTCACACCCTGCTGATGAATACGGGATAAACAAATAATGGAAAACAGATACAATCCGCGGACAATTGAGTCAAAATGGCAGAAAATATGGGAAGAATCAGAAATTTTCAAGGTAACGGAAGATCCTGAGCGTGAAAAGTACTATCTGATGGAAATGTTCCCCTATCCCTCAGGAAAAATTCACATGGGGCATGTGCGCAACTACACCATCGGCGACGTAGTGGCCCGTTATAAACGGATGAAGGGCTTTAATGTGCTGCACCCCATGGGCTGGGATGCATTTGGAATGCCGGCTGAAAATGCGGCCATTGCCAATGATACACATCCTGCCGCCTGGACTTATGAAAACATCGATGCCATGCGCGCTCAGCTCAAACGGATGGGTTTTTCCTATGACTGGGATCGGGAAATAGCCACCTGCAGGCCCGAATACTATAGATGGGAGCAGTGGCTCTTTTTGAAAATGTATGAAAAGAAACTGGCCTATAGAAAAGAATCTTTTGTCAACTGGTGTGACACCTGCCGGACGGTACTGGCCAATGAACAGGTCGAGGCCGGCATGTGCTGGCGATGTGGCAAACAGGTACGCCAGAAAAAACTCTGGCAGTGGTTTTTTCGTATTACCGAGGATGCCGAAGACCTGCTGGCCCATTGCGATAAGCTTTCCGGCTGGCCTGACAAAGTTATCACGATGCAGAAAAACTGGATAGGCAAAAGCGTGGGGGCTGAAATCAGATTTTCCATTGAAAATCCGCCCGATGATGTCGATCAGGGTATCACTGTATTTACGACCCGGCAGGATACGGTGTTCGGAGCTACTTTCATGTGTCTTGCACCGGAACATCCACTGGTGGCCAAACTTTCGAAGGGAACGGACCAGGAACAATCCGTCGCTGAATTTGTAAGCCGCATCGCTCTTCAGGACCGGTCCAGCAGGGCTGTGGAAACCTATGAAAAAGAGGGGGTTTTTACAGGGGCCTGGTGTATCAATCCATTGAGCGGACGCCGTATGCCCATCTGGGCCGCGAATTTCGCGCTCATGGAGTACGGGACCGGTGCGGTCATGTCTGTGCCGGCTCATGATCAACGCGATTTTGATTTTGCCCGAAAATATGGATTGGACATCGTTGTGGTTGTCAAACCGGACAACGGGCAGGTTGATGGCCGGCAAATGACCGAGGCGTATACGGGCGATGGGATCATGATCAATTCCGGGCAGTTCGATGGAATTGAAAACAGCCGGGCCCTGGATGATATTGCCTCCTGGCTGGTGGAAAATGAAATTGGCAAAAAGACCGTCAGTTTCAGGATCAGGGACTGGGGGATTTCAAGGCAGCGCTACTGGGGTGCACCGATTCCCATGATTCATTGCGAAAGCTGCGGAATTGTTCCGGTTCCCGAAGAAGACCTTCCCATCGTGCTTCCCGAGGATGCCGATCTCCTCGAAGGCGGCAAATCACCGCTTTCGGAACTGGATTACTTTGCCGTGGTCCGATGCCCGCGATGCGGCCGCAGTGACGCCCGCCGGGAAACCGATACCATGGATACATTCGTGGAATCCTCCTGGTATTTTGAACGTTACTGCAGTCCGGCCTGTGATGACGGTATCTTTGACAAGGCTGCCGTGGATTACTGGATGCCCGTTGACCAGTATATCGGCGGCGTCGAGCATGCAGTGCTGCATCTTTTGTATTCAAGGTATTTTACCCGGGTGCTCAAGGATATGGACCTGGTTAAATATAAGGAGCCTTTTACCCGTCTTTTGACCCAGGGAATGGTCTGCCAGGAAACAGTTACATGTCCGGAGCACGGATTTCTGTTTCCCGAGGAAGTCACTGGGAGCGGTGACGACAGGGCCTGCACAAGATGCGGCAGCCCGGTGGTAGTAGGCAGAGTCGAAAAGATGTCCAAGTCGAAAAAAAATGTGGTTGATCCCAACATTCTGCTTGAAAAATACGGAGCCGACACCACGAGGCTGTTCTGTCTGTTTGCGGCACCGCCTGAGCGCGATCTGGAGTGGAAAGAGCAGGGAGTCGAGGGTGGTTACCGTTTTCTGAACCGTGTATGGCGCTGTACTTATAGCTGGATTGAAGAAATTGCAGGTTGCGATCCTTACAGTGGAAATATCTCCGAACTTGAAGTCAATCTGCGCGATTTGTATAAAAAAGTTCATGAAACCATAAAAAAAGTCGGTAAAGACATAGAAAACCGGTTTCATTTTAACACGGCCATCAGCGCAATCATGGAACTGGTAAATGCCATGCACCAGATAGAATATGAATCCGGAAATGAGCACAAGTCCGCGGTTATGCGTCTTGCCGTGGAGACGACGGCTTTACTTTTATCTCCGATTGTTCCTCATTACGCCGAGGAAATCTGGCAGGCCCTTGACCACGATTCGAGTATTCTGCTGGAAACCTGGCCTGATTATAAAGAAGAAGCACTTGTCCGGGATGATTTGCTGATTGTCGTTCAGGTAAATGGAAAACTCAGAGGCCGATTCAACGCTGCCGCCGGCACGAGTGATGCCGACCTCAAGGCAACGGCCCTTGCAAATGACCATATCCGGAAGTTTATCGGCGAAAAGCCCGTGAAAAAGATTATTGTCATAAAAGGAAAGCTGGTTAACATCGTGGTGTAATGGCCATGGAGCAGCAATAATGCCGCTGAAGATGAAATATAAATATGGCTGGGTTGTTTTTACAGGAGTGCTGGTAATGCTGATTTCTTCCTGCGGCTACCGCTTTGCCGGGCAGGGGAACCTGCCGGAAGGCATCCGGGATGTAGGTATCACGGTTTTTGCAAATCGTACAGCCGAGACAGGCGTGGAAAATATTGTTACAAGATGCCTTATAGCCGAGTTTGTGAGCCGGGGCGTGAAGGTCGGCGGTGGCTCGAAAGGCGGGCATGCGGTGCTGAGCGGATCGGTTGAATCGTTGCAGATTCATACCATATCCCGCAGCGGACAGCAGACGGCACTGGAAAGGCGGGTGAGCTTATCCGTTGATGTAAAACTTGCCGGAATTGACGGCGCGATCATCTGGTCTGTAAAAGGCCTGACAGACAGAGAGGCCTATGATGTTGAACCCGAAAAGCCCGGGACCGAACAAAACCGGACAGGTGCTATTGAAAAACTTGCCCGGCGTCTTGCCGAAGTGGTATACTCCCGTGTAACAGAAAAATTTTAGTGTTTTTAATCAGCTATTTATTTTGCCTGCCAGTTTTTCGAGGCGGGATATTTTGCGCGAACCTGTTTTTTTATGAATGACGCCCTTCTTTACTGCGACGTCGATAATGGATTTTGCTTTGTTCAGGTCGGTTGTGACTGATTCATCGGGGTTTTCACTGACCGCCAGACGGACCTGTTTGACAATATTTTTTACCTTGGTGCCGGTAGTTTTATTGCGAAGCCGGTTGATCTCATTCTGCCGGGCGCGCTTAAGTGCGGATTTATGATTGGCCAAGTTATTAACTCCTTTATTTAACAATAATTATAATCAACAATGGTTGTTTGTAAAATTAGAACTAATACAAAATCGAAAATGGGCTGTCAAGATATTTTTATATAAAATACCATGCCCCGGCAGCGACAGGAAATAAGACTTGATCGAGGGTGGCCCAGATTACAATAAATATTGCAATGAGGTTTTGGCTTTGATATCCACTAAATCTAAAATTTTGACTATTAATAATTGAGGAATAATTATGCCAAAATCCATCGGAATAGACTTGGGAACAACTAATTCAGCAGCAGCTATTAAAAAAGTACATATCGAAATTATTAAAAATAGTGAGGGAGATCTGATAACGCCGTCATGTCTTACAGTTAAGAAAAAAAAATTAGCAGGACTGATCAAACGACAGGAATTTATTGTTGGAAAGCATGCCCTGGAATGGATAAAGCAGGATCCGGTAAATACAGTGACAGCAGTTAAACGATTGATGGGAAGAAGCTTTACCAACCCGGAAGTTCAAAAAATTATATCAGGGCATCGGCAATTTAATACCATAACCTGTCAGTCCATGGGGACCGAGAACAGTCTTGCCATCCTTTTACACGAAAAAGAATATACCCCTGAACAAATCTCATCCAAAATCCTTAAAAAAATGCACAAGGATGCTGAAGCCTTCCTGCATGATGCGATTGAATATGCAGTGATTACCGTGCCCGCCTATTTTAACGACAAGCAGAAGCATGCCACAAGAACTGCTGCATCCCTTGCCGGGTTGAAAGTGCAGCGGCTGCTTCCGGAACCTACTGCGGCTGCCATCTCTTTTGGAGTTGATCAGGTAAAAAATGATGAAGCCAAAACAATCATGGTATTTGATTTTGGAGGCGGAACTTTTGACCTGTCTGTGCTTACTATCAGCGGCGGTCAGTTTATTGAACAGGGCAAGGGCGGCAATATGTGGCTGGGCGGAGAAGATATCGACCGGAAAATCGAAGATTTTGTGCTCAGTGAAACAGCGCGTGAATATGATATTGGAGATATCGCCCAAGTGATAGACCATCAGGAAAATGGGGTGAAAAATCGTTTTTTGGGTGAGTTGACGGCTGCTGTGGAGCAGGCAAAAATCAACTTGAGCGATCAGGACGAAGCTTATATTGAACTTCTGGGTCTTTTAAAGGACCAGGATGGTGACCTTCTGGATGTAGATGTTGCCTTGACAAGAAAACAGTTTGAAGAAATTATCCGGCCTGTGGTGAAAAACGCCATGGAACTGACCCGAAAGCTGCTTGATGATATTCATTTTACACCGGATCTTATAGACAATGTGCTGCTTGTTGGTGGAAGTTCAAAAATTCCATGTATTATCAGGGCTGTAAAAGATATATTCGGACCGGATAAAGTGCTTGTCCATGAGCGGCCCATGCTTGCCATTGCTGAAGGGGCCGCCATTTTAAGCCATCGGCTTTCCGATACCTATGAGTGCATGGGGTGTGGAAACACGGTTTCCCAGTCAGACATTGTCTGTAGCAAATGTGGATTTGATCTGGAAAAGCATATCATAGATCAGGGCGTTTTTGATATTGTTCATTCAGCGGCCCATGATTATTATGTTGTCCTTGAAAATGGAGACAAATATCTGTTTATTGAAAAGAATACGCCTCTTCCCTGCGAGCGGACGGAAGTTTTTAAACTTGTTCATTCTGATCAGCAGCTTGTGCATATAAAATTTTTTAACATTGTCAATGATAAATATGAGTCTATCGGTGACTTCTGGCTGGATATTGACACTGAAGACGTTAATGATTACCGGAGAGATCTCTCCGAGGAGATCAGGGAACTGCCCCTTAGTATTGAGGTAACCCTGAAAATTGATGAAAATAATCTTGTTGAAGTTGCTGCATCCCTGAGAGAGCTGCCCGGGGTTGAGTTGACCAAAACATTATCCAGGGGAAAGGCTGATGAAAAGTTGTTTATGGCTCTGGAAGACATGATCAATGAGTCCAATAAAAATGAATACAGCACCTATACCATTGATGACATGACAACCCGAATCGTTTCCATCATAAAGGATATCCATAGTGTGATCGATAAAAAGACCGGTGAGATTATAGAACCTATTTATAACCTTGTGGAAATGAAAATCGATAAGACAAAGCGACTGGCGGAAGAAGGAGTGAATTGTTATTCTTTAATATATTATGCTCAAAGCGCTCTGCAAGATTTTTCCAAAGCATTTTCGTCAAAAAATCAGTCGTTGATGAAGAAAAAGATAAAACATCTCAAAAAAATGAATCTTGATGGAACATATGAAGAGAACCTTGATGCCTATAATGATCTGGACACATTCTTTGACAGCTTCCCGATAATTAATATTCTCATGGATATTACCAGTGCTGGAGAACTGTGTGATGAGCATGAACCTTCCAGGTCGCCTAAATTTTATAATGCCGTTTCAACTATTATGGAGGCAACGTTAAAAGAAAACTATGAGTTGGTTGAGTCAACTCTTAGCGAAATACAACCTGAGGTAAAAAAAGTGCTTCAGCAATACGATTCTGAAACCGGAACGATTCAAAAAGGTATTACCCGGTAAATGAGCTCTGGAATAACCTGCCCTGTCTGTCATTTTGAGCATATTCCCCGGGACGGGGATACCTGTCCCCAGTGCGATTCGGATCTGATCTGCTTTAAGCTTTTAGACGCCCTGCCGGATCAGCCCTCGGCATCATTGACTGACTCTATAAATGACTTACAGCCGGATTTATCCACCAAAACCGGCAAACAAGCAGTTGAACAGGATAAATTGTGGTCGGGTGCCGATAAGGCTTACAAAAGAAAAATTCCATGGAATCCGATTGTCCAGGGGGGGATAATTATAGTAATGCTTGTCTGTTTTTTCGGATATGCCGGCCATCGTTTTTCCGCCATGGAATCTACTGTACAAAAAATTGACACTGACGTGGTCCGGATGACAAAGGTGCTCAATAAAAATCCAGAAGTGATCATGACTGCTCTGGAGGCAGGCACAAGGCGGATGAATCATCTGGAAGAGCGTATTGAAGAACTGGTTGAGATGACAAAAGAGCATGAAATTCGATTGACTGAAAATGTGTTGGGAAAAAAGGCTTCTAAACTTGTTACAGGAGAAATTAAGGAGTCTTTTAAGATTCAAGACGGAGTGGAAAAGGAAAAACCGTGCTTTGCCGTTTACCACGCAAAGGATGATGATACCCTGTGGGAAACGATAAATTATCTGAAGCGATCTCATGTTTTCAAGGGGCGGAAAAACTATTAAATGCCCCCTGGCTAACCGCCAAAATCAAAGAGCTGCAAAATAAGTTGACATGGAACAATATTGATGCCGAAGCAGGGGAAGCTGAGGCAACCCATGATTATCTCAAGGCATCCGAGCTATATCTCAAGGCATGGGGGGAAAACGGCCATCCGGAGTGCCTTTTAAAAGGTGCTTTTAGTTTTGTAAAGGCCGAAAGATATGCTCAAGCAGCAGCAATGTTCCAAAAACTGGATCTGCCGCATGACCAGGCAATATATTATTACGGTTTTGCCCTTGCAAAGATCGGGAAATA
>NBLJ01000123.1 GCA_002084545.1 Desulfobacteraceae bacterium 4572_123
GCGGCCTTTTCAGCAGCGGCCTTCTCGGCAGCGACTTTCAGAGCATTCATACTATACGTGTTAAACAGCAGTTTTCGTATTTTCCGGTTGTCTTTATCATTATCGGAAAAAATAAAAGGAGGAGCTGTAAAATTATCGGCAGTTTGAGCGAAATCAGCAGGGCTGAATTTTTTTCCGGGAGAAGTTGTTTTGAATTTTTTAAATAGAAGATCTTTTATCGTTATTTTCTTTTTAGTGACCCCAACTTTTTTCGGAGAAGGCTTTTTAACGATTTTTTTTGTTTTTGCAGCAACCTTTGCACCAGGAGTCGCTGTTTTTTGTTTTGCCGGAGCTTTGGCACTACTGCCCGATTTTTCAGGTGAAGTTGTTTTTGTCCGGGTTGCAGTTTTTTTGTCTGTAGACTTGATCAGGCTTTTTTTTCCCATGAAATCCCCTTTGATATAAAAACTTTTTGTATATGATTAAATACCGCATACAATATAATTGTATATACGATATGGGTGGATTTGTAAACAGCAAACAAGAAGAATAGGAAGCGATGAGCCTTGAGTCTTGGGATAGAGCCCGATATATAGTTGACATACAAACGTTTTTCTCCTATTCTGCAATAAATAGCTGATAAGGACCGCATTCCGTGTTTTTAAAAAACAGTCCCGGCCACATAACCGCCGAAGCGTATGATGCGCCGGATACATTTGATAACAATTTTTTATTCTGTTGTGTCAGGCTTAAATGTGTTTTTGTTGATTTTGCCGGAAAAACCGTTTTGATCGGTTTTTTTTTGATCAACTGCATATTGCAGTTGCTGTATCCTGTATGCTCCAGCGAGGCTGAAACATTTAAGTATATCAAGATCGGTGAACACGAAACCTCCACCAGAATTGTGAAATCCGCCAAGTTAAGATATGTTAAGATCGGCGAACATGAAAATTACACTAGAATTGTATTTGAATTCAAGGAACCGGTCAGATATAATACGCCGGTTATCAGGCCGGGAGGCAAGATAGCCATTGTTTTTTTTGATACGACCACAGCCCTGCCTCGCCGGGTACGGGTTGATGCTACTGAACGGGTCGAAGAGATTGCATTCGGGCAGCAGGAATCTAATCTGAATGCGGATGTAAGCATGTCGTTTCCCCGGTTCAGGATCAAAACATTTTCACTGGCCGAGCCGGACAGGCTCGTTATTGATGTCTTTCGGCTGGAGAATCCGGTCGATATCGTACCGGGTAATATTGTACTGCGGAAAATGGTGTTCAAGGATTCCAGATACGACCGGGTTACCAAAGAAGCTATACAAATACTTACGGACCGGGAAACCGTTTCGGATAAAGACAATGCGGATTCGCCCGGTATTAAGGAGCGCCGGGAGACACAGAAGTCTCCGGCTTCTGCAAACACCACTGCGGATACAGTTGATGAAACCGAAAAAGATATTTTGAATGAAGTACAGATTAAATACGATTCTGTACCGATTGCACAAAATGATCAATCAGAGGATAATACAGCCGCTTCTCACAATGAGCCGGATTTTATTATTGATCATACGGCAGGGAAAGAAGGCGGGAACGATAGCCTGAGGGTATATTTGCTGCCCGTATTGACAGCACTTTCGGGCATTATTATTTTACTTCTTGTTTATCTTGTTTTTCAGAAAAAAAAGAGCGTTGGTTTGCCGGATTCCGTAAAAAGACTGGATTCCTTGAAAGCAAACGATGAAAATATTTCAGCTATAAATGAAAAGATAAAAAGAGAGATTAATAAAATTAATCAGGCTTAATCATGACGGACGGAATCAGACCGGATATCAATATCGGCCTCTCGCCGGGGGAAAAAAGTGACCTTGAAAAATTGATCGGCGAATTCAGTGCCGGACAAAATAAAGATTCTTCCGAAAACTCGGTTGAAGAAAATCAGAAACAACTTGCAGCCATGAAAAGGCTTCTTGCACGGCACGGTGAAATGTTGATGAAATTTGATTCCAGAATGAAGGCATTTTATGAAATTATTCGTCTGACCCAGGAGAAAAGCGAAATTATGAATGACAGAATCAATGCGGTTATAGAGACTGTCAAAGAGCAAAAAGATGTATGAAAATTGAAAGCCGATGAAGTTTTATAGTATATGCCGGTTGAAAATCAGGCCGCCGGCAATCACCGGTGCAATTAACAACGGATAAGCGATTCGGGAGAAGAGATTGAAAAAGAATCCAGGCAGGCAGGACAGTATTGTAAATCGGATTATTGACGGTTCCGTCAACATTGAATCTGAAAAAGAATTCGAAAATTTACTGAACATATTTCCGAATGAGCCTTCCCTTCACAGGGCTTTAGCCGATTTGCTGGTAAAAAACAATTCTAAAGAGGCTGCCGATGATGCTTATGAACAGTCGGTGGAGCTTTTTATCGATACGGGGCGGATATTGCCGGCAGTTGTATCAAAAATTTTAAAGTGGCGTATTGCCAGACCGGTTGATAATGAAGGACGTGATTTTTACGCCCGGATTCATGATTGCAAATCTCTCGATAAACCACTGAATCGATTTTTTACCGAGCTTTCCTATCAGGAATTTGTGTCAATACTCCTGAAGATGGTGCCATGTCGTTTTCCCGCCGATACAATTATAAAAAGGCCTGGGGATATTGAAAATTATTTATATTTTGTTGTGAGCGGTGCTGTGAGTGAGAGCTCCCTTCCCCGGGCAAATATGTCATCGGAATCAAAGGGACGGCATCAGGTCGATTTGACTGAAAGTGAATTTTTTGGAAATATTTATCCGTTTGAGCAGGAAAAAGTATCCCATACTCAGGTAAAAACGATTACCAATGTTGAGGTGGTAAAGATTTCAAAACCGGATTTGATCAAAATTTGTAGAAAATACAGTGAGCTGGGATTTAAAATTGATAATCTGTACACCTGGCGGAATGAAAGCGATGAGAAGGGCGCAACTCAGGTCATTCGAAAGACGGTCAGGCATCAATTGCCGACCCGGGTATACATGAAGGTGTTCGAGATTACAGCCGGCGGCGCTCCCCTGCAGATAGAAGGCTTTGCCGATGATATCTCTTCCGGCGGCGCCTGCGTCGTGATCAGGGAGCAATACCGCTTTGGCCCTCCGGATGTCATGGTTGGAAAAAATGTCAAACTTGAGGTCGTTTTGTCCAACGCGGCGGTGCATCTGACTATTCTTGGCAGGATAGTCTGGGGAAAAGATATTTTTCTTGAAGGGAAAAAAAGTGTTGCAGTTGGAGTTCGATTTACCGAAATGACTGATAATGATCGTGAATTGCTGCATGACTATTGCAGCGGGAGCGAAGGGGAACAAAATCTTATCTGGAGCTTATGGGAGTCGATGGTTAAATAAAAGTTACCGTTCAAGGATTCAGAAACTCAATAATTCAATGATACCTGTTGTGAAAGGCGGAATGTGAAAGAAGAAAATACCCCAAAAAAAGATACGGCTCCTGTTGTCTGGGCAATTGGCGGAGGTAAGGGGGGCGTTGGTAAGAGCGTTATCAGCACGTTGCTGGCATTCTGGCTGGTGCGCATGGGTAAGCGAACGGTAATGGTTGACGTGGACCTTGGGGGAGCCAATCTTCATACCCTGCTGGGTATCAAGAATCCCGAACGTACTTTGAATGATTTTGTTACCAGAAGATATGATTCGCTTGAAGATATATGCATTCCGACTCCGGAAAAAAATTTACGTCTGATCAGCGGCGCCAGTGAAATTCTTTCACTTTCCAACCCGCATTTTTCCCAGAAGGTTAAAATTATAAAAAATATTTTCAAGCTGGACTCGGATTATGTTATTCTTGACCTGGGCGCGGGAACCTCTTTTAATGTGCTGGATTTTTTTCTTTTTGCCCATAAAAGAATTATGGTAGTGACGCCGCAGCCAATATCTATTCAAAATGCTTATGGCTTTATCCGTAATGCAGTGTATCGAAGGTTAAGCCAGATCTGCAGCAAAAAGCCTACACTGCAGACCCTGGTAAAAACGGCAATGGATCCGAAAAACGATCTGAAGGTGCGGACAATCAAGGAATTATTTGAGGTTATCCAGGAATCGGGAGATCTTGAAACAGCAAAAACGCTTAAAAATGAGATCGCCCGCATCAGGCCGGCGGTGATCACTAATATGGTCAAGGATCCCAGAGAGAAAAATGCCGGGCGCATTGTCCAGCTTGTTGCTGAAAAATATTTGATGCTTCATCCCGTGGATTATGGCAGTGTTGCCTATGATCAACAAATTTATTCCATGGTTTCGGCAATGGTACCATTGACGAAACTAGGACAGTCAAGCGATGCGCTTGCCTGTGCCTATGAGATAGCGATCCGTTTGCTTTAAGGGATGCTAAAGACCATTATTAACGCAGGCTTACTGTTACATATTCCGGTGGCAGCTCTGCTGAATCACAGGCAGACGTTTTTTACTATTGTTCGGTCGGGCGCAAAAAATGTGCTTGACAATGGCCCGAAGAGGAATTAACTTTTTAATAATTTTTGGGTATAATCTCATAAGGGAGGATTTATATTGCGACCTCAAAAAAAACGTATTGTGGCTTACAACCCGAGTGTCAGTTATTTTAAACCCAGAGGCATTCCCATGCTTGAACTTGATGAGGTGCGGCTGACGGTTGATGCTTATGAAGCTGTACGTCTATCTGATCTGGAGGGGATGTCCCACGAGGAGGCAGGTCAGGTCATGGGAGTTTCCCGGGCTACTTTCGGGCGGATTATTCTCAAGGCGCGCAAGGTTATTGCGAATGCCATCGTTAATGGGAAAGCCATTAATATTGAAGGCGGCACCTATATGCTCGTGGAAAATAAGAGAGTATTCATGTGCAATGACTGCGGTCACAGATGGGAATCCGCTTTAGGCACCGGCAAACCCAAGGAATGCCCGAATTGTCATTCAGGCAAGCTTGTCAGGGTGAAACCGGATAAAATAAGATAGAGACCTTTGACACAGCGGCCTTTTCTCAGGGATTTGAGAGGCTGCATGGCAACAAAGCGGCGATAAAAGATTTGCGCGCGTTACATGGAAGGGAAATATCTTTGAACCGGGGAACCATCTGAAATACAGGAGGTAAAAAATAGTATCATGAAAATTGCGGTTACGGCTACAGGACGTGATATCACGTCGGATCTTGATCCTCGTTTCGGGAGGGCGGAGTATTTTATTCTTGTCGATGCGGACTCCATGAAGTATGAGGTCGTGGAAAATACACAAAACTTAAATCTACCCCAGGGCGCCGGGATACAGGCCGGGAAAACCATTGTTGAAAATAACGCGGATGTGCTTATTTCCGGGAATTGTGGTCCCAAAGCCTTTAAAGTGCTGACCAGTGCGGGTGTTAAGGTTGTTGTCGGCCCCAGAGGACGGGTTATAGATGCCGTTGAAAAATATAAAAATGGAGAATTGACGGTAACGGATGCTGCCAATGTAGATGGGCATTGGGTTTAGAAATGGTATGCATTTTGCCTTAAACTTCTTTAATTTAAAACACAACATTAAAAATAAGTGATTAATCCGTTGATTACTAAAGTAGCAAGGAGAAAGGGATAATGGTTCAGCTTCATCAAAATGTAGAATCTGCAAAAAATCAGAACCAGGCAAAAGAGGACCAGGATGCCCAGGTCAAAGGCTCTTTGCAGAAAATAAAAAATAAATTTATCGTTATGAGCGGCAAGGGCGGGGTTGGGAAAACCAGCACCTCGGTCAATCTTGCCATTGCTTTGTCTGAAAAGGGATTTAAGGTCGGACTGATGGATGTGGATCTGCATGGTCCCGATGTTCCGAGGATGCTCGGACTCAGCGGAATGCTGGATCTGAACCCTAATCGGAAGCTCAATCCCATGAAATATTCTGAAAATCTGGCAACGGTTTCCATTGAATCATTGACGCCCAATAAAGATGATGCCGTTATCTGGCGCGGTCCGATCAAATATTCGGCCATTCGGCAGTTTATTGCGGATGTGGAATGGGGAGAACTTGATTTTTTAATCGTTGATTCACCTCCCGGCACCGGTGATGAGCCGTTGACCATTGCTCAGACCATGTCGGATGCTAAAGCTATTATTGTAACCACCCCCCAGGAAGTCAGCCTGGCGGATGTACGAAAATCGATTAATTTCTGCAAAACCGTCAAGATGGATATCTTCGGTCTTATTGAAAATATGAGCGGACTGGAGTGCCCTCACTGCGGGAAAATGATCGAACTGTTCGGATCAGGCGGTGGTGAAAAAACCGCTGCTGATGCGGATATCAATTTTATTGGCAGGGTTCCGTTTGATCTTAATATGGTCACTGCCGGCGATTCCGGCACATGCTTTCAGAAAAAATATGCCAATTCACCCGTAACCCTTGCCTTTGGCAATGTTGCTGAAAAAATGGGAGAGCTTGTATAGGATTCGACGCGTCACGAAAGTCGTTGTCGGATCTGGATATATACAGCTTTTGCATTGCCGATAATGGATAATTTTTAAAATAAATGTTCGGAGGAAATAAAATGAAATTTGCGATACCGACGGCAGAGGGAAAACTTGCGGCTCACTTTGGGCATTGCAGGGAATTTGCAATTATTGAAGTGGAAAACGATCAGATAAAAAACAAGGAAATGCTTCCGCCGCCACCCCACGAGCCCGGAGTACTGCCAAAGTGGCTGCATGAAATGGGTGCCGAGGTGATTATTGCCGGTGGAATGGGGCAGATGGCCGTGAATCTGTTTCAGCAAAACGGCATAAAGGTTGTCTTAGGCGCACCTACTATGGAGCCTGATGCAATTGTAAAAAGCTACCTGGAAAACAGCCTGACAACCGGCGATAATATTTGTGATCATTAAGGATTAATTTTTCCAGCCTACGAATTTTCGATGGCGACAATTTCCGCAAGGGCCTTGATTCCGTTTTCGATCTTTTCATCCCACGGAAATCCGCAACTTATACGGATACAATTATTATACTGCCGGGTAGAAGAACACATGGACCCCGGCAATATTGAGATTCCTCTCTCCATGGCCGCATGAAACACCTTGAGGCCGTCTACTTTGCCGTCCATCTCTATCCATAGCATAAGCCCGCCCCTCGGTGCTGTAATGCGTGTGCCTTTCGGAAAGTGTCTGGCAACCGACAGGGCGACGCCGTTGACCTGATTCCTCAGCGTTGTGCGCAAATATCTCAAATGGCGTTCATAAGAACCGCCTTTTAAATATTCGGTGACTACATGCTGGGTAATTCCCGGCGATGCTATGCCTGTGTTTATTTTAAGCTGCCTGACGCGGTCAAGGAAGGAGCCGGGTACAGTCCACCCGATGCGCAGGCCCGGCGACAGTGTTTTGGAAAATGAGTTGCAGTATAACACCATGCCGGTTTTATCGAAAGATTGCAGCGTGGATGGGCGTTGTCCGGTAAAATAGAGATCACCGTGGATATCATTTTCAATGATCGGTATTTTTTTTTCATTCATAAAGGTTACAAGGCGCTTCTTTTTTTTATCGGGCATCAGGAAACCTAATGGATTGTGAAAGTTGGGCACCAGAATGGCCGCCTTGATCTGGTGAGTTTGCGTGGCCGTTTCCAGGGATTTGAGGTCGATGCCTGTTGAGGGGTCGGTGGGTAATTCAAGCGCTAACATGTTAAAAGCCTCTATCATCTGGAGGAACCAGGGGTAGGTCGGTGATTCGACTATAATCGTATCTCCGGGGTTAGCCACGGCCTGGAGGCATAAACTCACAGCTTCAATGCACCCGCTGGTAACAACAATATCTTCGATACCGGTTTCCTGAAGGATGTCGATGCTCCTCTGGGCCAGTTGCCGGCGGAGCATCAGATTTCCCGACGGGTTTTCATACATTGTCATCAGTTCGGTTAGTTTTTTCGAGGGAATGGATTTGACGAGTCGGTTGAGTTCTTTATGAGGCAGCAGGCCGGGGGCAACGACCGAGCCGCCGAGTTGCAGGATTTGCCGGTCCCCCATGGCTTCGACAATGGCGCCTTCAAGGGCCGTGGACAGCTGTATGTATCTGAATGTTTTTATGTTTTTACTGACTGTCTGTGTCGGCATAATAAAATCTGTTATGGTTGATTTGTTGAGAAACTGTATCTGTTATCCTTTATCAAATTCTGTAAACTTTTTCAAAAGAAATAGCATTCCTCATTTACCGGTTTGCATTTTTTAAAAAGGCAGCCTGTTTTTGATTTATCATAAAGGATGCCGATAATTTTACAACTATTTGGTTTCGTGTGCAGCGGCCCGCGGAATGGATCGAGCTACAACAGTGATCAACACCCATATCAGCCGGTTTAACTCATTTGAGAAACAGGTTTCATATTTTACGCATAAAACCGGTGTGCATCTTCCGAGAATGACTTTTGGTAAAGGCGCCTTTTTCAAGGACCTCGGAGTGTGGTCAAGCACTTATCACCTCAGGATCGATAAAACGGAATCCGTTCATATATTGCCGGACCCGGTCCAGGGGCTTTCTTTTCCAAGGGCTGTAGATGTTTTATCTTCGGCCCTCTCACTTTCATCCGAAGTAATTGATGAAAATGAAATTTACGAGTTGCTCGAATATTTCGGTCTTTCGAAAGAGAAAGCGACGCAGCCTGTTATCTCGCTCTCGGGAGGAGAGATATTGCTGCTCAATTTTGCCAAGGCAAAAGCCATGCTTCCCTATGTCGATGGAATAGTGGCGTGCAGTCCCATACACTGGCTGAATGAGAACCGGTACCATTACTGGGAAAAGCTGGCTGAATATTATAATGAAAAAAGTTGTTTTGTCGATGTAGCGCTGCTTGAAGGAGAACCGTTTATCGATGAGGTGAATGAAAAGCCAAAAGCGCTTGCGCATCTTATGCCTGCCGTTGCCTGGCGTTTGTCACTCGATGATCCGGTTGTAATTTTTGAAGAGATCCGTTTTCCATCCTATCATCCCGCCTCAAGAATCGGTTACACCACAGGCGGTTGCGAGAGCATTGATCTTCAATCGCCGGTACTGCTGACGGGTGACAACGGGGTTGGGAAAAGTATTTTTGCCAAAGTTCTGTCCGGGATCATTAAGCCATCCGGTGGAACCGTTTCCATTCAAGCACCCAATGGGGGCGGATCTTCCAGGCTGATCTTTCAGGATGCCATCGACCAGTTGTTCGGGAAGTCGATCGACGGCCATATGAATTGGGTATTTCGTTTTGACAGCCAAAAGAGGCAAGCGGCCGGGGAAATCTATAATGAGATTGACGCGACAATAAGGGAATACATAAAAGAGCATCCCGCGGACCATGAAGCCCTTGGGCCGCAATCCGAACGCTGTACTCTCCTGCAGGCAAAAATAAGCCTCGTCTCCGAACGGCTGGCGACATTACCTTCGGTGCTGATCCTGGATGAGCCCGGCTGGGGTCTGTCCCGGTCAATTGCCAGAACGCTTGTGGAGGCGGTGTGCCGGGCGGCCGGGAACCTGAAGGTTGCAGTGGTTCTCATATCCCATCATGCCAGGTGGTGGCAAAACATGGTCCATTCGCGCTGTCATCTTTCCCGGGATGGCAAGGGTAACGTTGTTATCAGGAAAATTTAAATGGATAAGCATGCAGATATAAAGAAAACCATGCCGTGGTGGCTGAAAATTTTATTACTTTTGATTCTCGGGCTTCCGGGGATCTCGGGCTGGCCCACCGGGTTATTTGTCCGGCACCTTTATGAAACCGGTCTGTTTACACAGCAAATAGCCTATATTTGTGTCTGGGGCATCTATGCATGCTGTGTATGGATGGCCGTACTTCTGAGCGCGGGCAAAAATAAATTGCTCATTTATCTGGGAGGGGCATTCACGCTGGCCCTGACTGTTGCAATCCTGGGAGCGCTTATGCGCGGATTTTTTCCGATTCTGGCAGCGGGAATGTCAAAAGAAGCCATCAGCTTCAAGTTGATCAGGATTTTTATTAATATCATTATTTTTTTGCCATATTCGGTTTTGTTTATAAACAGTTTTTCTGCAAAGAAGCTGATTGACAACGTTGCCCGCCTTGGTGGTAAATACCGGATCGTCGGTCTTCATCTTGCTTTGGCATTCCGGGTTTTTCAGCATACGGGTGAGGTGGTTTTCAACCTTTTTGAAATATGGACGGAAGAGTATCCTGAAAAGATATTGCCGAGAAATAAAAGCGGGCTTGGCGTACGCTGGTATTCGCCCGTTAAGATTATGGTATGGTTTATAGGGAGTATACATGCATGGATTTTTGCATGCATCATACATACCTTTGAACCGATACCTGCAATGGTGGAAGAGGTAGAAAGGATCAACAGGGCTAAAAACAGTTGAGAGGTGAAAAATGAGGGAAAATAAGTGGACATTTGCAACAACGGCGATCGTTGCCGGTTTGATCGCACTTTCGGCAATCGCAACCATGGTTATCCGCATTCCCATACCGGCGACCACGGGGTATTTCAATATCGGTGACGTTTTTGTGGTTCTGGCGGGACTGTGGCTCGGGCCTTTGGCCGGTGCCCTGGTTGGCGGACTGGGTCCAACTATTGCCGATGCAATCGGATTTCCTATTTTTATTCCGGCCACACTGGTAACTAAAGGCCTGGAAGGTTTTCTCGTGGGGTTGATCGCGGCCAGGGCAAAGGACTCAGCACTTACTTTGAGAACAATAGCGGCCTTTGTGGGCGGGTTGACGGTCGTTGCAGGCTATTTTGTGTTCGAGGCCTATATCTACCCGGCCATGGGTAAATCCATGCCGGCCTTTGCAATAACCGATATCGGGGCGGCCATCGTGGAGATTTTTCCCAATACGGTTCAAGGTGTCATTGGTGCCGTTGGCGGACTGGCGTTGTGGAAGGCGTTGTCCGGGTACAATCCTGGAAAATAATTCCGGTTTTTCAGATTAAAATAATGTTGATTTTTTTCTGTTCCGCAACTGCTCATAGCGTTTTTCCCACCAGTTGTTCGGAACAGAGTAATTCCCGATAGTTTTTCACCAGGGGTGTCATGAAAATTTTTTTGGGAGTAGTGGTATACGTTTTGTTTTTTCGAACAAGCCCCTGCCCGGTTGTCATCCCCACATATTCCCAATTGGCCGCTTTATAGCAAGTGCCCTGATAATGAGCCGGATCAACAAATGTCTCGATTAATACCGGACGATAGCCCCATCGCTCTTGCCAGTGGTTCCCTATCTGCCGGTGGATCCGGCCCAATACATGGCTGGCAAGATTCTTGACGGTCACCCATGGAAAAATCAAAAACCGTGAGTTATTGACAACCCAGGCCAGATTCCGCAAACGCTGCTCCAAGGTCCAGCCAATCCAGCGATCCCTAGCTGCAATGGCTTTTGCCGCACCGGAAAACAAGATACATCCCAACCGGCCATGATCGCTTTCAATAAAATATCGAAGCGTATAGCCAAATGGCTTGTGGTATCCCAGATAATGATGCCGGGCCATATACTCTTTCCATAGTGCGGCAGGCTTTGGATCGATTACGATTTCAAGCCTGATCGGACCCAGATCCGCCAGCTTGCAGTTTATTGTCGGCCGGGGTGCGGTTGCTTCGGTTATGAGAATCTTTTTTTTCCCTTTGGATCTGGTTGTCGGCCGCTTCTCGGGTAACTGTAAAATTCCCTTTTGTTCCAGTTTTTTGAGCAGTTTCAGGCCGGCATCGACCTTGTTTGTACCCGAGGCTCTATACCACTGGAGATTTTCGGCTATAGTCTCGGCTATCTCCTGCAGGCTTAACTGGCGGCACAATTCAACCGTTTCCCTGATTTCCGCGATCTCTTTCGCGGTGATCTCCCGGCCGCACTGGGTAATACAAATATTTTTTTCCGGTAACATAGTCCGTCATTCCTCATGTAGATTGTTTATGCACCGTTATCATTCATTTGGGCAGAGTTAAAGCAGCCGCATAATGTCTTTCACGGTTTATGATGTAAATTCCGCTTGAGATTATAACAGCCGCACCTGTTATGGTCCAGGTATCAGGCAGATCGTGGAATATAAAAAAGCCCAGAAATGTCGCCCACAGGATTCCGGTGTAGTCAAAAGGTGCAAGCAGGGATGCCGGTGCAAGTTCAAAGGCCTTGATCATCAGGTAGTGGCCGGCGGTTCCGAGAAATCCCATCCATATCAGTAACATCCATTGTTGGGGGGTAGGGGGAACCCAGACGAAAAAAACAGCTGCGGTTGAAAGGAGAAGTCCGCCTATGCTGGTGTAAAAAAGGGTTGTAAGCGAGTTGTCGGTCCGGCAGAGAATACGGGTTGTAATTTGAAAAATAGCGTACAAAAAGCCGGAGAGCAGAGGCAGCACTGAGACCCATTCAAAGACCCCCAGTCCAGGACGCATGACAATCACTACCCCTGAAAGTCCTATTGCTATTCCGCCCCAGCGATATTTACCCACGATCTCTTTCAAGATAGGAACAGAGAGTGCCGCCACGAATAGGGGGGACGCAAAGGCGATTACAAGACAGTCGGCCATGGGCATGAATTTTAGTGCTCCCCAGAATGCAACCCCCGCGCTGAATATCAAAACAGACCGCAGCAGTTGGATTTTCAAATTTTTTGTATAAATGATATCCAGTGGGGCACCACGGAAAAAAAAGATCGCAACAAAGAGAAAGTGGAACAGATAACGTCCCCAGAGTATCATCCACAGCGGAAGTTCACCGGTCAAGTATTTAGCGGATGCATCCAGAAGGGAAACACAGACCGTGGTGATGACCATAAAGCCGATTCCGGCCAGCGGGTTTGAACTCTTTTTTTCAGGCATTCAGAGATTCATCCTTTTATATTACAATATTCCGTGTATCCCGTGATTAAAAGAAGCTTTGCATTATTTTTTCAAATCTTTCGCCACGCCATGCAGTGGAGGGTTTTGTGGCATCAGATACCAGAATATCCTTATTTAAAAAGGGTAAAAAATCGGAAACGCGCGGGATAATCACTCTGGCGACGGGGAATTTCAGGACAGGATGGGTATGGTCCAGGATGATACAATCGGTTTTGAATTGTTTGCAGATGTTTTTGATCTCTTCAATTTCACCTGAAATATCCCTGATTTTCCAGTTGCTGTAAGGGACGGATTCCCCCTTTTCAAGAAATGAGATGTCTTTCGGGGAAATTGAGCATTTCATCAGCAGGTAAAAATTATTGACCCGGGATTTATCGACAAGCGGTTTGTCAAGCTGGGGCCGAGGCGCCGTCAGGGTTTCACGGCCCTGCATGCTTTCGGTAAAACACCTTGTCAGGCCCTCGTCCAGGTTGAAAGCAGCCCCGGGTATCAGTATTTTGTGCTCCAGACGATCGGAGGGCAGGTTGTGATTGGTAAAGAGCACGCCGATGCAGGGAAAAAGACCGTCAAAGGAAAGGTCTTTGATCATTATATCGACATTTTTTTTGCGATAAAATTCAATCATATCCTTGAAAAAAGGATTGCCTAAAGAGTTTATATCGATTGTTGGAACGGTTTTTTCAGGCTTGATGGTTTTTATTTGAACATGGCGTTCGAATATTTCGCAGGAAGCCTGGATCATAGCTTCTTCGATGGTGTTGCCGGCTGCAATGCCGTTGGATGCGTGAATATAGGCAATAAAATTCACCGGGACTTTTATATTTTCTTCCCGGATGATTGAAAAGCCGTCAACCCAGTGGCGGGCCATGGGGCTGTTTTTAATTTGTTTAATATCCTCGCCGGTCAGATGGCTTTCATTGGCCAGCAGGTCTTCTATTTTTAAATGATTTTCCTGAAGGTCATCCTGAAGGGCATTTACATAGCCGTCCATCCATTCGTAATTTAAAAAACTGCTGGCTGCCCGGTTGTACAGTGCCGGGATGTTAAAGCGCACCCGTTCTTCAAAGACCGGGTAAAACAATCCTGCGCTGAAACGTTCAGCCAGCTCCGCATGGGCGCTGGCCTTTGCCAGTTCAGGAGTGATGCCCTTTCCATTGCAGACGATCCGGATGGAGTCGATCCATATCTCTCCCCAGTGAATATTGTCCGAAACATGAAAAGGGGAGTATTGAACATCAAGCCCGAGCTTCCGGAGCCCCACGGATATTCTGTCGACGGTGTTGGACGGAAGATCACATTTGCCATACTTGTTTCTGACGTAATTTTGGAATATCATTTTTCAGCGTCTTTATTAATTTTATCTCTCAATTTACCGGAAGATTTAAAAGTAATAACCTTTCTCGCTGGAAGGATCATGTCTTCACCGGTAGCAGGATTTCGGCCTTTACGTTCAGCTTTATTCTTTACGGAGAATTTGCCGAATCCGGTTAAAAGAACATCTTCGCCGCTTTCCAATGATTTGCTGATCAGCTCAATCAGGATTTCAACCGATTCTTTTGCCTGACTTTTGGTAAAGTTGTTTTCATTTTGAATAGCTTCGACGATCTTTGTTTTTGTAAGTGTCATATGATTCAGCCTTTCTTGTAAAAATTGTTTAAGGTTGAACAGCGGATTACTGATAACATTCAGTCTGTATCTTTTCAAGTAATTATATGGGTTATGGCAAAAAGCTTTTAAGTTAAAACAGTTATGAGTGATTTTGAATCGCCGTTGGACGTATAAAATTTACTCCCTTTTCATAGTTCCAATAGATAGCGTCATTATCAGGGTCAGTACACCAATAACCGTTATTATCAGAAAGGCGGCGTTATAGTCTCCGGTTTTGTCAAAAAGCCAGCCTGCGGCCACCGGCCCTGCCGCACACCCGATACAGGCGAAGAAATTGACGATTCCCAGCAGAATCCCGTGGAAAAAGAGTCCGTACATCTCGGCAACTATGTTCGGCATAATAACCGAACCGCATCCATAGCCGAAGGCAAAAAAAACCGCAAACAGATACAGTGCCCAAAGCCCATCTACTGTAAGAAGTAAGAAAAGTCCGGCCATCAGCATTCCCAGTCCCATGGCTAAGGCCGGTTTGCTGCCTAATCGATCGGCGATAATGCCTGCTATGATCTTGGCAAAAAATACACTGCCCCCGAATATCGTCAGGATACCGGCAGCCTCGATTTTTGAAAATCCGGACTCGATGGCAAACGGGGTGATATGGATAAGGAGCGCAAAGATCACTATTCCCCAGCACATAAAAACAGCGCAGAGCAGCCAGAAAGAGACCGTTTTTAATATGATCTTGACATCCATCTGATTAGCAGGGGCCGATTGGTGAGAGTCCCGTGATATGGGAGGCGCGGAGCAACTTTCTGCACGCTCTTTCTCCGGCACTCGAAAAAAAAAGGCCGACACCACAATAATAACCAGGGCTGCCATGCCGACAGTCATATAGGAAAATCGCCACCCGTTTGTCGAAATCAGCCAGCTCGCAAGAGGGGTCATCAAGAGTGTACCGGCCCCCATTCCACTTGAAACAATACCGGTCATGAGGCCGCGTTGACTGTTGAACCATTTCGATACGGTGGAGAGAAGCGGAACATAGGTACCGCTGAGGCCGAGCCCGGCCAGCACACCGTAGAACAGATAAAGATGCCAGGGGCAAGAGGTCTGCGACATCAACATATATCCAGTGCCCAGGAGTATTCCGCAGACAGCTACAACCGATCGGGGGCCGAACCTGTCGCAGATGCGGCCCATAAACATTCCACCGAAGCCTTCGATGAAAATTGCAAGGGAAAAGGCACCGGACGTCATGGCCCGGGACCAGCCGAATTCTCTTAAAAGCGGGGTGAAGAAAACGCCGAAACTGTAGTTGACTCCCCAGGCGATCACCATTATCAAAAATGCGAGGGCCACGATAATGTAACCGTAGCAGCCGTTTGTTTCGGCCCGGCAGGAGGCAATGTTTTTATGATTCATAACATTTCCGCTATCTATATATACCCCTTTTGTCCCAGAAAGAGCAGTATCTCCTGAGCTGCCTCGTCAGGGGTGATATCAGTGGTATCGATGGACAATTCCGGTGATTCGGGAATCTCATAGGGGTCATCCACTCCTGTGTAGCCCTTGATCAGACCGGCCCGCGCTTTAGCATACATGCCTTTGCGGTCTCTTTTTTCGCATTCTCCAATGGGTGTGGAAACATGGACCACAATGAAGCCGCCGTGGGTCTCGATGGCTTTTCGGATTTCCCGGCGGGTATTTTCATAAGGGGCAATGGGAGCACATATGGCAATGCCCCTGTTTTTGGTGATCTCGCCGGCTACAAACCCTATACGCCTGACATTGATATCTCTGTGCTCCTTGGAAAAGGTCAGTTCGCTGGAAAGGTTCTGGCGGACAATATCCCCGTCCAGCAGGGTTACAGGGCGTTCGCCGATTTCCAGTGCCCTGGCATAGAGTACTTTGGCAATGGTTGATTTGCCGGCTCCGGAAAGGCCTGTTAAAAAAATGGTGAAGCCTTGTTTCCCGGGCGGAGGA
>NBLJ01000017.1 GCA_002084545.1 Desulfobacteraceae bacterium 4572_123
GGTCAGGGGGCCGTTAACCACGATTACTTTATCCCCTTTTTTAAACCGCCTGCCGGTGGAAACAGCATCGGTGCCCGAGACCATTATCTTAAGCGATTCAATATTATCATCAGGAACCGGAAGAGGCCCTTCCCGGTTGCCGATAAAACGAACCACCCCAGTTGTTTTCAGGATTTCAAGGTGTTCATAGGCATCCTGTGCGCTTTTTACAAACAGATATCCGGGAAAAAGCGGTACTTGTATCATTGCCACCCGGTCCCGGCGACGGCTGCGTACCTGAATTTTAGGCAGAAAAGCCTCCAGGGATTTTTTACTTAATCCCTCATGTACCACATTTTCAAACCTGCTTTTGGTATGAAGGACATACCAGGCCCGGGGCGGTTTCAATGATTTTAATCCTTATTTTCCGGTTTGATCCGTTCCAGGTACTTATAAAATATCCACCGGCCATAAGGCTGCAGCCGGATTGACCAGCAGTCAAAGGCCGGATTCAAAATTAAGTTTTGTCTTTTACAGTGCTGTTTTCAAAGTGTCAAGCACAGGCGCGGTTTTCAAACAAAAAAGACTATTTCCGGATGGACACTGCTAAAATTGAGTACCGATTCCACCAAGGCCGTGCAAAGTGACCATGAACGCGTATTTCCGGTCATCGCTTTCCTCGCTGTATGTGCATTCAAGTGACCAGCAACTTGCCCGGTAGCGAAAACCAACGGCAACGGCCAGATCATTACTTTCCCGCAGGTCGCGCTCATATTCGGAAAACAGAGCCAATCCGCCGGTCAGATTTATCAGGCCGTCCATATATAATGAGTGGATTTTATTTTCCCTGGTATCATCATCCTGGTGGCGGTGTTCCATGAAAAGCGTGTCTTTTCGCCTGTCGGTCAGCTTGAGAGAAATATTATTAGACACGAAGCGGTCATCATATACGGACCACCGGGCATCCGCCCGGAGTGATATCATATCATGCGGATGCAGTTCAAGTTCGCCGCTGATAGGGGAAAAAGGCTCACCGGACGGCTCTCTATCCTCGTTAAAGTCATAGCTTTGTTCCAGTTTAATGCGGCAGAATCGGTTATACCCGTACAAAGCAGGTGGGGACGAACCGATTGATCCCCCGGAATTATTAGTTGCAGGCTTTAAACATTTAGAGGTAAACGTGTTGGTGAAGGAATAAGTGATTTTGTTTTGAGGATCGATGCGGTCAATCTCGTCGAAATCAGGATATTCATCCTGATTGAGGTCCGGAATATAATCGTAAACCACACGGGGGATGAGTGTGTGCCGCCAGACGCTGGTGGCGGTCCTGGAAGAAGCATATACGCGGTATACTTCCGTGGCAAGATCCAGTTTTATGTCGTATATGGTGCGATCGGTAAAATCCTCTTTTACGGCGGCTTCGTTTTCATAGCGGTCATTCAGCCAGGCTGTCTGTCTCAGGCCGGCGGAAGGTTCAAAAGTAAAATATCCCTTGCAGGTCCAGGGCAGGTAAACCCGCGGATGAATATCCACCCGGTGCCCCCTGGTACCGGTTTCCCTGAAAAAATAGGTATATTCCGAATCAAGGTCGTAATAAAGTGGGCTTTCAAAAATTTTTTTTCTGGAAACATCAAATCCGATAAAGGGTAATTGCTGAAGGGTATCATCCTCGGCTTCCAGGCGTCGTTTGATGACATCATCGTACCAGCGTATTTCGGCATTCAGGCTGTAGCTGTCCCATATTCTGTTCAAATTAAAGCGGTTGAGCCGAATCGGGTCATTGTAATCATCAAACTCGCGTCCAAAGGTGCTGTTAAAGTATTTTTCGGAATCGGTAAAACCGGTGTAACCGTCCTTAAATTCAGTCAGATAATCCTGATCGCTTACAATATCCAGATCAAGTTTCAAATTAAATCCGAAGCCCAGGGCCTGGTCGTGTTTCATCCTGAGCCAGTAGCGGTCCCTGTTCGGACGCAGGTAGTCATCATCGTCATACCCCCAGTCACTGCTGCTGGTTCCCGTGCCGTCGTCGATTTGACGATCGTGAAAAAAATCGTACATCAGGGCGCCTTTTGAATCCCTGTCCAGGACATAACGATATTCCAGACCCAGTTTATTGCCCCTGTTTTCCATAAAATGCTCATGGAAAGTGACATCGGAGCTTTTGTTTATGGCCCAGTAAACCGGTTGAATATATTCCGACCCCTTGCGGTCGCCGAAACTCATCTGTGGGGTCAGCAGCCCGGACTGTCGTTTGAGTTTAACCGGAAAAGCAAGCCATGGAGTGTAAAAGACGGGCAGACTTTTGGCCCAGAGCGAGGCATGTTTTACCGTGCCATAGCCTTCGATGGTGATATTCAGATTTCTGCCGGTGATTCGCCAGTCCGGATGATCTCCGTCGCAGGTGGAGATACTGACTTTTTCAGCGCTGTAGGCATTTTTCCCGATTTTTTGAATCCGGTCGCTTTGGATGTGAAAATTGGTTTCAGCATGGAACAGGGTCCCGTTGAAAAGCGTACCGGTCTCGGTATTCAGGTTTATATCAATCCGATCTCCGCAAAGAATGTCATTCCCGCTGGTCATCACAACATGCCCGTCTGCATGGGCCTGCATGGTTTTCTGTTCAAAACGAACAAAGTCGGCACTGAGTTTTTTGTCTGCCTTTTTGATAATAACATTGCCTTTGGCAATGTACTGTTCGGCCTGACTGTCGTACTGAAACCGGTCGGCGGTAATTTCCCAGGGCTGGTCCGGGTCCGTATCCGTCAAATTCTTTAAAGGCTGGGCCTGAACCGTGATAAAAAAACCCTCCAGCAGGACCTGAATTACAGCAACCAGCAGGAGCAGTGCAAGGCACCGAATACCGGCGGATAATGAAATTGCCCGGAAGTTGTCAACCGACATTGATTCCCTGATACTTGGTGTCTTGCTGATATTCATATTTTCATTTTTCGGGTCAAAATCTTTAATAAACCGGCTAAAATCCAATTGTTATCTGAAAATTCCATGGGATTTGTAATTCAAAATATAAGATCATTTCGGTTGAAAAAGTCAAGCAATAGTTATATTTATTAAATTTGCCGTTTTCGGAAACACCCAGAGCCCGGTGTAACTGTTGCGCTTTGAACAGATGCGCTTCAGGAATATTCAGGACGCTGTAACTGTAACATCTTGAAGCGACCTTGATTTTAAAGTATAAAAAAAGGATGATCGTATGAAAAAAATGTTTATCAGGGATATCAGGAGCGGAGATCGGGTAGATGATATTTTTGTGCTGTCGGAAAAAACCATGGGCCAGAAAAAAGACGGCAATAATTTTTTAAATATTGCCATTGCAGACAAGACTGGAACGATTAAAGGTGTTGTATGGGATGACGTGAATCAGACAGCCTCCATGGCTCGGGCCGGAGATTTTGTGCACTTGCGGGGCCACGTTTCGGAATACAGGGACGCCCTGCAGCTTGTTGTTAAAAAAATGGCACCGGTCAATGCTGATTTGGTGGATCCGTCTGATTTTTTGCCGGCGACCGAGCGCAATGTCGATCAGATGTTTCAAAGAATAGTGGCGTTGACAGATACCATGGCAAAGGGGCATTTGAAATTGCTTTTAGACACTTTCTGGAATGATGCGGATTTTGTAAAACAGTTTAAAACCGCACCGGCAGCCAAAAAAATGCATCACGCCTATATCGGCGGTCTGCTGGAACATACACTGTCGGTAGCTCTGCTGGTCGATAGAATTGCCGGTCATTACAGCGGGATAGATATGGACCTGCTTTTAGCCGGAGCGATTTTGCATGATATCGGGAAGATTCGGGAATTCGAATATTCCCACTGCCTGGATTATTCCAGCGAGGGGCGGCTGTTGAGTCATATTGTCATCGGCGTTCAGATAATAGAGGAAAAAATTGGCCTTGTCGAAAATTTTCCTGAAGACCTGGCCCTGCTTTTAAAGCATCTTGTCGTAAGCCACCATGGAAGCCGGGAATTCGGTTCTCCGGAAGTTCCCAAAACCATAGAGGCCGTGCTGTTAAATTATATCGATGAAATCGACTCAAAGGTCACCGGTATTCGAAATTTTATGGCAGCGGAAGATCCCAATGAGCCCTGGACCGGCTATCACCGGCTTTTGGGACGACATTTTTTTAAAAGATCATTTTCCGCTGCCCGTGACTTGTAACCAGGCGACAATCTTACCTTGTGATTGTATCCGGTGTGGGATAAAATTATATAAAACTGCAGGAGTGGCCCTATGTGGGCACCCGTCCAATCTGCAATTTGAAACGGAATAAAAACAGATGTTTATTACGCTTGAAGGTATAGAGGGTGCCGGTAAAACTACCCAGATCAAAGAAATGGTCGGCTTCCTTGAAAACAGGGGGCGGAGCTGCACGGTAACCCGGGAACCGGGGGGCACGGCAATCGGTAAAAAAATCCGCTCTATTCTGCTGGATCCCGAGTGCGGTGAAATGCATCCGCTGGCTGAACTGCTGCTTTATAACGCGGATCGGGCCCAGCATGTGGAAACATTGATCAAACCGGCGCTGGATGCCGGTAAAACCGTCATCTGCGATCGGTTTTTTGACGCCACGACAGTTTACCAGGGGTATGCCCGGGGGCTTGATATCGGCCTGATTATGACATTGCATCAACTGGTGCTGGGAGGGTTGAAACCGGACATGACGATTCTTTTTGATCTTCCGGCTGAAACCGGCCTTACACGCGCATGGAAAGCGGTCAGGCAGGGAGATCGGACCAATCGGGAAACACGATTTGAAGAAGAAAAGCTTGAATTTCATGAACAGGTAAGGAATGGCTATCTTGATATGGCCCGGCAGGAACCGACCCGCTTCAGAGTGATAGATGCCAGACAAGATCAAAAGAGGGTTAAAGAAGAAATTTTAAGGATATTGGCCATATGAGTTATTCTATTTTAAATGCCATCGGTGATACACCGCTTGTTGAAATTAAAAAACTGAATCCAAATTCGAACGTGAAGATTCTGGCTAAACTGGAGTACACCAATCCTGGAGGTTCGATCAAGGACCGGGCAGCTTTTTTTATGATTGAGGCCGGAGAAAAATCAGGAGAATTGACTCCGGACAAGACGGTAATCGAAGCGACAAGCGGCAATACCGGCATTGGCCTGGCCCTGGTGTGTGCGGTTAAAGGGTACCGGCTGCTGCTGGCAATGTCCGATGGGGCCAGTATTGAACGCCGGAAAATTCTAAAGGCCCGTGGCGCTGAAATCCTTTTAACCCCCGGCCATCTGGGAACCGATGGCGCCATTGAGGAGGTATACCGGCTGGTCCGCGAAAACCCCGAAACTTATTTTATGGCGGACCAGTACAACAACCCCGCCAACTGGAAAGCACATTATTATGGAACCGCACCGGAAATATGGCGGCAAAGCGGCAAAACCCTGACAACCCTGGTGGCCACCATGGGAACCAGCGGTACATTAATGGGTATGGCCCGGCGCCTGAAAGAGTATGATAATAATATCCGCATCGTTGGCGTGGAACCCTTTCTGGGGCATAAAATTCAGGGACTTAAAAATATGAAGGAGGCGTATTGTCCCGAAATATTTGAAAAAAATAGGTTGGATAAAAAAGTTAACATCGAGGATGAAGAAGCTTTTGAAATGACACGGCGGCTTGCCAGGGAGGAGGGCCTGTTTGTGGGGATGAGCAGCGGCGCCGCCATGGCCATTGCATGCCGGGAAGCTGCAGCCATGACATCGGGCACGATAGGAGTCATCTTTCCAGATAGTGGTGAACGGTATCTGAGCACACCCCTTTTTACGGTAAAAGATCCTATCCCTCTGCGATTGTTCAACACCATGAGCCGGTCCAAGATACCGTTTGAACCCATGGTTCCGGGCAAGGTATCCATGTATTCATGCGGCCCCACGGCCCATGCGCGCATGCATCTGGGAGAATGCCGCCGTTTTGTGTTTGCCGATCTACTGGGTCGTTATCTTGAATTGCGAGGCTATGATGTCACCCATATCATGAATATCACGGATCTGGATGATAAAACCATCAACGGCTCCGAGAAAGCGATGATGGCGCTTTCCGATTTTACCCAGCAGCATATCGATACCGTAATGCAGGATTTGGCTATTTTAGGAGTTAAACCGGCGGCCAAATACCCACGAGCCAGTGAACATGTTGACGATATGGTTACCCTGGCCGGGAAACTGCTCAGCAAAGGGTATGCATATGAAAAATTGCGCTCTATCTATTTTGATATTTCCCGTTTTGGTGATTACGGTCGTCTGTCGGGTGTTGACATAAACAAGATCAGGCTCGGTGCAACCGTGGATCTGGATGAATATGAAAAGGACAACCCCAGAGATTTCACGCTGCTGAAACGATCCCGGCTTTCAGAGCTTAAACGGGGCATCTACACCAGGACCCAATGGGGCAATGTCCGGCCTGCGTGGCATTTGCAATGCGCGGCAATCGCCATGAAATATTTCGGTGAAGGTTATGATATTCACACCAGCAGCCGTGAGCTGATGTTTCCCCACCATGAGAACAGGATCGCCATTGCCGGGGCAATCACCGGGAAAAATCCGGCCCGCTACTGGATTCATTGTGACCGGGTCATGGTTGACGGTAAAAAGGTAGATGCAACAGGCTCCGGTTTTACCTTACGGGATTTGATGGAGATGGGGTATTCCGGACGTGAAATCCGATACTGGCTTCTGGCCGGACATTATCGAAAGCCGGTTGCGTTTTCCGTGGACAGGCTCAATGATGCCCGAAGTTCCCTGAAAAGACTTGATGCATGCATCCGATCGTTGCTGACTGTCCAGGGCAAGGAATCTTATGCTGAACTGAATCAACTGCTGTATGATATCAAACATGGTTTTACCGATGCCATGGATGATGATTTAAATATCTCGGCGGCAATGGCTTCTATATTTAAGAATATCAAAAAAATAAATATTCTGGTATTGGAAAGAAGAATGGGCGCTGACGATGCCCTGAAAATCGTAACTGAATTTAAAACGATCAATACGGTTTTTCGTATTTTTAATTTTGAAGAACCCATGACGGATAAAGAGATAGAGGATCTTGTCAGGGCTCGGGAAAACGCCCGGAAAGATAAAAACTGGGTTTTGTCGGATCAAATCCGGGACCAGTTAAAGGCACGCGGCGTGAGTGTTAGAGATGGAAAAATTTAATTTTTTTAAATCCATGACAAACAGGAAACAATATTCATGAAACCGATCTATTTTCCATATACATATATTTCGAAACCCGTGCTTAACAGTTTAAATTTATTTTTCAGGCAGGTCACCGTGTATCAGCCAAGTGCCCCGGCAATACCCGATGACCTGAAAATCCTCGAGGATGAAGGATTGCTCGACATACAGCTTCCAGTGCGGGGGGCCGAAAAAAAAATAGCGGCCGTTTTAAGAGACTATAACATATGGGCCGGCATGCATCAGGGCCGGGAGATGGCTTTTTTTAAAACCCAGGGGAAATACCCTCCTTTTTTCACAGACACATCCATAGCGCAGATCAAAAAGGATATCCGGGAAAAAGCAGGCACGATCATTCCCGACACCCCTGCATTAAACGACGGTGCACTGCTTTTCAATGCCAGGGTGTTTCTTTTGATTGCCCAGCAGATGGACTGTCAAAAGAGTCAGTCAACCACCCTCCTTGAAACGGCAGACTCAATGGAAAGCAACCTTTTCAAACAGTTAAAGGGTGAAGAGGAAGCATGCGCCCTTGACTCCATACCACGCGGCCTGACCCTGAAAGACAGCTTGCGTGATTACATGATCCCCGAACGTCTGCAAGCCTTTAGTCATCTGGTACGGTATGCTGAAAAAACATCAGGTGTATATGTGACCGACAACCGTCCGGTTATGGAATATCTGCTGGAAAAATCGCCTCACATGAAACTCCTGTCCAGCACCGATGCATTATTGCCGGCCGAAGATACAAATAAGGACCCTGCGCAGCGGCAGGAAAAAATTGAACGATACCTGGAAATGCTGGTGACCGATTCCGCGACCGTATCCGGTGATCAACTTGCCGAGCCTGTTCAGGAAAAAACAGCGGATACAAGTGATAGTTTGACATTGTATCTGGTTCCGGATCAGCCTCCCCATGCATTTTTTGCAGAATGCACCGAAATTCACCCGACAAATTCCGTATCAGATTCCGGCAATAACCGAGCGATTAGAAATACACTGGTTTGTTTTGTTAATTATTGAGTTTGCTCCTCCCTCCAAACCGATTCAATAAACCATTTGTTTCGATGTGCAATTATCTCCGTATTTTAAAAACATGCACATTACGATATAATGTTTTGAAATAATATAAAAAATCGAATTTAAAGTCTTTGCGCAAGCTATTGAGCAAAAAAAACATCAAGAAGGCTTGACTCGACCTATCAATTAGTATAAGGGATTTTTCGACAACAAAATATTTGTTTTTTCGTGTAATATCTTTAATTATAGAAAAAGGAGAATGTAGAAATGGCGTTTAATCCGATCGTTGATCCTGAAAAATGTGAAGGTTGTGAAGAATGTGTGGATGTTTGTCCTGTCGAGGTGTTTGAAATGCAGGATGAAAAATCCGTTCCCGTAAATGCGGAAGAATGTCTGGGCTGCGAAAGCTGCGTTGAAGTTTGTGAATCCGAGGCAATTGTAATTGAAGAGACCTGATCGATCTTCCCTGGTCCTTACAACAATATAAGGACCAGGGATATTTCCTCTCATCAGAACGACAACTCCTCTTTAGCCTTTTCATTCAAGCCATATATTTTATTTTTTTAGATCGTATTCTTTCGTTTATCAATCGGTACATAGGCTGTCTCGGAGGGGCCGGTATAAATTTGCCTGGGACGGTGCAGTTTCCAGTTTACATCTTCAGTACTTTCTTTCCATTGGGCAACCCATCCCGGGAGACGTCCGATGGCAAACATGACCGTGAACATATTGGTTGGAATACCAAGGGCCCGAAGAACGATACCACTGTAAAAATCGACATTCGGATAGAGGTGATGGTCTATAAAATAGGGGTCCTTCAGGGCAACCTCCTCGAGTTTTTGCGCAATATCCAGCAACGGATCATGACGTCTGAGCTTTTTCAGCACCCTGTCACAGACCGATTTGATTATTTTTCCACGCGGATCATGGGTCTTGTAGATCCGGTGCCCGAACCCCATCAACCGAAACGGATCATTTTTATCTCTTGCCCTTTTTAAAAAAGGCGTAACATCCGATCCGGAGCTGTGTATCTCCTCAAGCATTGTGATTACCGCCTGATTTGCCCCGCCATGCAGCGGCCCCCATAAGGCTGCGATTCCCGCGGATATGGCGGCATAAAGGTTGACGCGGGCACTGCCCACTACCCGCACCGTGGAGGTGGAACAGTTTTGTTCATGATCCCCGTGCAGTATCCAGAAAACGTTAAGAGCCTGCACCAGATCATCATCGATTTCATATGGCCGCACAGGGGTGTCAAACATCATGTTCAAAAAATTTGAGCAGTAGCACATGTCAGGACGCGGGTAGATCACCTTGTGCCCGCGTGAAATTTTGTACGACATGGCAGCAAGGGTCCTGAGCTTGGACAGCAGGCGCGTTACAGTCATATTGATCTCTTCGGTCTGGGACAGCCCCTCGAGCTCCGGGTAAAAACTCCTAAGGGCATTCACCATTGAAGAGAGGATGCCCATGGGGTGGGATGCCCGCGGAAAATTTTGATAAAAAAACTGCATATCCTCATGGACCAGAGAGTTGTCGTTGAGACTTATGGAAAAACGGTTAAGCTGTTTTTTTGTGGGCAGGCGGCCTTTCACCAGGAGATAGGCGGTCTCCACAAAAGTTGATTGCTCGGCCAGTTCTTCAACGGGTATGCCGCGATATCTTAAGATACCCTTTTCACCGTCCATGAAAGTGATGGAACTGGTACAGCTCCCGGAATTGGCCATTCCCGGATCCAGAGTAATATACCCGGTAAGCTCCCGGAGCCGTGAAATGTCAATTGCCTTTTCCCCTTCGGTACCCGTGAGAACCGGCAGCTCAATGGTTTTTCCCTCAATGATTAATTTTACCGTTTCACCCATGCTAATACCCCTTCCTTAAAAACCGCACCGTGTTGATCTGAAAAAAAAGGATTACAGTGATAGCCGTAATCCTGAATTTGACATGCAGGCAATGTCCTGTTCCAGCCTTTCGCCTCTGCCGTGTTGACCTGTCTGATTCAATGCGTAAACACATCGTCAAACAATATTATAAAAACCTTGAATTAATTTTACACGATTGTATTATCTTTTACCATATTTTTTTATTTATGGCCACAAATTCCACAATTTCAGACTTTGTCTGTCAATACCGGCAGCGTATGTTTTTTGCAGATAATACGGGGGAAAAATGAAAAACTGGTTCCTGTCAAAAAATCTGTTTTTTAAATTGATGACTGCAGGACTGGTGTCAATCGTACTTATTATTTTGTCATCACTGTCTGTGAGCTCCTTTTTTTTCAAAAACAGCGATCATGCCAATGAGATTCATATGAGTGTCGACAATATCATGGTCAAGATCCATAATGCCAGATTTGCAGCCATGCATTTTATGCTCAGGGATTTAATCAACAAGGAATTTTATCAAACCGGTACTTCAAACTATCTGGAAAAACACACAAACATCATGAAATTCATCAGACAGGATATCCGGTGGCTTGAGGATATGACAAAAGGTGAAAGAAAAAAAGATGTCCAGCGTATCAAACAGTTGCTTAATGAGTACAATGATTTTTTCCTGAAACTTGTTGAAGCCTACCGGAAGAGAGGATTCAAGGATTGGGGACTGCTTGGTGAATGGCGGCAGGCCATTCATAATGTCGAGTATGAAGTGTCTCAGATGAAAAGCAGCCAGCTTGTAAAGGATCTGCTTCAATTGCGTCGTTTTGAAAAGGATTATCTGCTGCGGGGGGAAATCGACTATATCCGGCAGCACGACATTTTACTTCAACGGTTAAATGGCAAGGTAGCCCGAATCAAAGGACCGGTTGCAGGAATCATATTAAATAATCTGGAGATCTATGAAGTTGCCTTGAAAAAATATATCGATCTGCAGAAAATTATAGGAAAAAGCGATACCGAAGGACTCCAGGGCGAGTTTGCAGGTGTCATTAGAGTCATGGAACCTGTAATCGAAAAAATTTACCAGGATGCATCAGAGGCCAGCCGTAAGGCCCGGCAAAATTTTATCGGTGCCAGTCTGTTTATTGACAGCTTCGGAGTGTTGCTGGGCGCTGTAATATTATTTTTATTTGCCAGAACCATTTCGCTGAATCTGATTGAACTTAAAAAAGCTGTTTTAAAAGTAGGCCAGGGGCGACTGGATACTCGGGTTAATATCAGAACCCGGGATGAGATCGGGGTGGTAGCCTCGGCCTTTAATAAAATGACAAAAGATCTGGACCGCATCACCGTATCCAGAGATTATGTTGAAAAAATTATTGAATCCATGGCCGATTCGCTGATTGTTACCGGACCTGAATGTGACATCAGAACCGTCAACCGCGCCACACTTGATCTGCTGGAGTATTCTGAAAAAGATCTGCTGAAGAAACCGTTACGCATTATTCTGGAAAACAACGCGGCCGGGCAATCCTTTGTCACAGAGCTGAAAACAAAGAAAACGATTCGCAATGTTGAAATCAATTACCTGACCAGGAGATGCATCAGGATTCCGGTTTTATTCGCAAGCTCGATCATGCGGGATAAAAAGGGCCATATTCTTGGAATTGTTTGTATCGCGCATGACTACAGGGAGCATAAAAGAACCGATGAAATGCTGAAACAGTCTGAATTGAAGCTGCGCTTTCTTTCCTCTCAGGTCCTGGCAAGCCAGGAGCAGGAAAGAAAAAGAGTTGCCATGGAACTGCATGACGGTATCGGACAATCTTTGACCGCGATAAAATTCTGCGTGGAAAACAGCCTCAGCGACAGCGGCACGAGAAAAACCGGCGCTGACCTCTCCTCCCTTGAGCAGGTAGTGCCCATGATCCGGGGTACCATTGAGGAGGTTCGGAAAATAGCCATGGATTTGAGGCCATCCTCTCTGGACGACCTGGGGCTTACTGCTACCATTACCTGGTTCTGCAGGCAGTTTCGGCTTATATATTCCGGTATCAGAATCGAGAAACGGGTCTTCATAGATGAGAAAAATATGGCTGATAATTTAAAAACCACTATTTTCAGAATCTTGCAGGAAACCTTTAACAACGTGGCAAAACACAGCCGGGCCGATCTTATCCGGCTGAATCTGTTTCAGGATGAAACTTCCGTGAAATTGACCATCGAAGATAACGGCACGGGGTTTGAGGTTGAAGACAAAAGCAGGAATGCGGTTAATCACGGCCAGGGCCTGCCCGGTTTACAGGAAAGAGCCGAACTTGCCGGAGGAAATTTTTCCATACGTTCGAAAAAGGGAAAAGGTACGACCATTCAGGTAATATGGTACTATCCTGCAACCAGACCTTTTCCGAGGGCATAGATTGTCAGGGCCGCGGTTGTGTGGAGATCCAGTTTTTTCATGAGGTTAGTGCGGTGTTTATCAACCGTTTTACTACTGATGCAGAGATAATCGCCAATAGACTTATTGGTGTAGCCCTCGGCGATCAATTTGAGGACTTCCTGTTCCCGCTGGGTGAGTGTATCAAAAAGGGTTTTCGGTCCAGTCGCTTTTTTCCCCTTCAGGTATCCCCTGATGACCCGGTCTGAAATGCCGGGGCTCAGGTATGGCTTGCCGGCAAGAACATTTTTAATCGCAATGATCAATTCCGTATGAGTATCATCCTTGGAAACATAGCCGTCCGCACCGGCCTCAAGTGCTGCCTGAACATACTCTTCGGTTTTGTGCACCGTCAATACCAGAACCCTGATCTCCGGGAACTGCCGCTTGATTTCCCGGATAGCCTCAAGACCGTTGGTTCTGGGCATGGTTAAATCAAGCAGAATGATGTCCGGCCTTAACTGATCAACGCACCTGATGGCCATCCGGCCGTCTTCCGCCTCTCCGATGACTTTGAAATCAGAATGAGAATCCAGAAGTGCCCGCAGTCCCTTTCTGACGATCGTATGATCTTCGGCAATAACTATTGTTTTTTTGTTGTCCATAAGTACTCTGGCCCGCATTCATTGCCATTTGTTTGGAAAGTACCAGTTTTACAAATATTTCAGCCGATTTAACCTGTTCATTTCATACAAAGGATCCACTATAGCTTAAATGGGGTCTTTTCCCACATCATATGGGGTATTCGCCCTATTTACCATATGAATCATCAAGGGTAAAGATATATCAGATTTACACATCAAACCTTAAGATGATGTATATCAATTTTTAAAACGGAGAGAGCCATGCTTTTAGGTCAAGAAAAAAAAGCGATAAAACAGATTATAAATCATATACATCAGGTTGAACAATGCCTTACAACTGCCCGCCAGGCAGTTGAAGACTATTTTACAGACGACGTTGAGGCGGCATTTGTTCTGATTAAGCAGATCCATGCCAGGGAACAAAAAGCCGGTGACGTTCAGCATGAAATAATGGCAGAACTCTACGGGGGTGCTTTCCTGCCGATTATTCGCGAAGATATCTACAACATCGTTAAATGTTTGGGTAATCTGGCAAGCAGGGCGGATTTCTTTGGTAATTTTTTATTTTACAATAAACCGGCTATTCCGCCGGATTTGAAAAAGCCTTTTAAAAAAGTGGCTGAAAAAACCTTTGATATTATCGATCCTGTCAAGGATGGTGTACTGGGCTATTTTGACGGGTATGGCAATTTAAATACAGTTCAGAATATGGCTGGAAACCTCGAAACGCTTGGCGTGAAAATTGCCGTCATGAAATGTGAATTGACAAGCCTTATTCTGTCGGCCGATTACGATCCGGGCCGCAAGATACTTTTAAAAGAGTGCCTTGAAGGCATCGGTAAAATATTTACTGCAGCCGGAAAGACTGCCGACAAGATGGAATGTATTACCCTGAAAACAGGGTTTTGAATAAATACAACGATGGTTTTATTTGTATCAGGAGGAAGCAATGTTCGGATTTTTATTTAAAAAACAGAAAGAGATTGAAACGCTGATTTTCAATTACATTAAAAATTTCAAAAAAACCCAGAAATTGTTTTCAGATGCCTTTACTGCCTGTAAGGCGGATCCCTTTTGCTCTAATTTTGATTTTTTAACCGACCAAACCCATAAATATGAATCCCGGGGCGATGATATTCGCGATGAGATCAATGACTTAATGTATGGCAAGGCCCTGTTGCCCGAATCCCGTGAAGATATTATGCTTCTAATAGCATCGGCGGATAAAATTCTGGGGCATTTTGAAAGAATACTGCATGTGATTCTGGGGCAGCATTTGGTTATTCCGGATTTTTTGATGCCGAAAACTCAGGAGCTTTTTACCAGTTCCATGGAGAGTTGTGACTTGATGCTGAAACAGATTGAAACACTGTTCAGTACCCAGCAGGGTATCAGGGAGCTGGTTGCCAAAATTGATCTGCTGGAAAGCCATTGTGATCATATCGAGCGTAGTCTTCTCCGGGCGGTATTTGATTCAACACTTGAGTTGGCCCGGAAAATGGAGGTCAAGGAACTTATATTGATGATCGGTGATATTTCCGATCAGGTGGATCGAGTATCAAAACGGGTTAATATCATCAGTATGAAAAGGATTGTATAATGTTATCTCTGTTGGGCGGAATTTTTCTGGGGTGGTCACTGGGGGCTAATGATGCATCCAATGTATTTGGTTCGGCAGTAACGTCAAGAATGTTGAAATTCTGGACTGCCGCTGTCCTGGCTGCGATTTTTGTTCTTCTGGGGGCTCTGTTAGAAGGTCGGGCCGGTATAGAAACCCTTAAAGGCCTGACACAGCTAACCCTGCAGCAGGCAGTGGTTTCTTCAGTGGCGGCAGCCGTCACGGTCACGGTAATGACCGTGCTTGGGCTTCCGGTTTCTACATCCCAGGCAGTGGTGGGCGCTCTTATAGGAATCGGTATCTTGAACCATCACTTGAATATAAGCGGTCTGGGAAAAATTGTGGCCTGCTGGTTCGGGACGCCTGTGGGCGGTATGCTGATCGCGATAACCCTCTACAAGGTAGTGGGGACATTTTATAACCGGCTCAATCTCACCATGATTCAGTCGGATATCCTGATTCGATGCGGACTTATCGCCGGAGGGTCATATGGCGCCTACGCTCTGGGAGCCAATAATGTCGCCAATGTGACGGCGGTCTATGTCGGGGCCGGCATGTTGAGCATTTTTTCGGCAGCCCTGGTCGGCGGGCTGAGCATCGGTTTCGGGATTTTAACCTACAGCCGCAAAGTCATGGAAACGGTGGGCAGCAAACTCGTTCAACTGGATCCTTTTTCAGCCCTGATCGTCGTTCTGGCCGAAGCCCTTACCGTGCACATCTATACCTTCGTGGGGGTGCCGGTGTCCACTTCTCAGGCCGTGGTGGGCGCAGTGCTGGGAGTTGGGGTGGTGAAAGGCATTAAAACCGTCAGCACCCGCACGCTGGCAAACATCGGAATCGGCTGGTTTCTCACTCCCCTAGTGGCCACGGGCATTGCCATTGCCATCGATTTTGCTGTTCATCTGCACTATATCCCGGGAGTATAACCTGCCTTCCATATAACTCCATGCCCTGTCCGGTAAAAAAAGACAACGTTTTTGCCAGGGCATCATGCGTCAAACAGTATGATAAAATAAAAACCTTGAAAAATAAATTTGATTCCAGTTTATTATATATTTTTTCATTTATTGCCATGGGTTCTGTAACTCATCGTTTCCGGGCATTTTTTTGATTCTATCATGCAGATGGAATACGAATTTGCAATGGTTTAGCATAATAACAAAACCGATATCCCATTTATGCAGAGGTTGAGTGATGAGGCAATTTTTCTGCCCTTCCAGTATTGTTGTTTTCGGTGTAAGTGAACATCCGCGCAATGGCCCGCAATATAATTGCCAATTGCCGAAATTTCGGTTTTACAGGCAGGATTTACACCGTGGGAAAACATCACGGGGTCATTGACGGCCATAAAATTATCACGGAACCTGAATCGCTGCCATCTGGCATCGATCTGGCAGTCATTCTCATACCGGCAGGGCAGGTTGCCGGGATTATGGACCTGTGCGGACGCAGAGGTATTCGTCATGCCGTGGTATCCACAGGCGGTTATCGTGAGTTTGATCAGCATGACAACCGGGTTGAAAAGGACCTGCTCGAAACGGCAAGACGATATAACATCCGTTTTATAGGTCCAAACTGTATCGGAGTGATCTGTGCCGATTCAGGCCTTTGCACCCCTTTAATCCCATGAATCCTGTAACTTTCAAAAAAGGAAAAATCAGCCTGATCGCCCAGAGCGGAGACATTGCCACCCAAACGGCCTATTATTTTTCAGAAGAACATGTCGATTTTTCTAAAATTATAAGCGCCGGCAATAAGTTGCATATTGATGAAAACGATCTGATTGAATATCTTGTAACAGATAAGGATACCGACCAGATCCATCTATACCTTGAAACCATTGATGACGGACGTGCTTTAATTCGTCTGGCCCGCAAGTCTAAAAAACCGATTGTTCTTTTTAAATCAAATGTAAGCCGGGCTGCCGCGGAGGTGGCCATGTCGCATACAGCCGCCCTTTCCAATGATAACCGTATTGTTGGTGCCGCCATGAAACAGGCGGGCATAATAAGGGTTAAGGATATTCATGACATGACTGTTTGCGCCAAGGCTCTGCGATTACCTCCGCTTGCAGGCAACCGCCTGGCGGCTATCTCTCTTTCCGGCGGTTTTGCCGTGATTATGGGTGATGCATGTGAAAAAGCTGGTTTTCAATGCCCTAAGCTGCCGGACAAATTGCTGAAAAATTACCGGAAACAATAAGCTCTATTTTATGGAGATAGTTTAATGGGTACAAGTGAACTGCTGATCGAAAAAAACGGATATATCGCCACATTGACCATTAACCGTCCGGATCAGAAAAATATCCTGACGCCGGAACTGCTCGTCGAAATTCATTTGACCATGGAAAAATGGGCGGCCGATGATACAGTAAGGGCGGTTGTCGTGACAGGAGGGAGCAGTCGTGTTTTTTCTGCGGGGTATGATATTGGTGCGATACCAGTGAATGTCGATCCTGAAATCAAGGAGCTGTTGAAAAAAAACAATCCGTTTGATCTTGCGCTGAGCAGCATCCGGAATTTTCCCTATCCGGTCATTGCCATGCTGAACGGGCATGTGTTCGGGGGGGGACTCAATCTGGCCATCGCCTGCGATATCCGCATTGGGACCGATGATATCAAAGCAGGCATGCCGCCCGCCAAACTCGGTCTGGTCTATCCGGCTGCCGGCCTGCAGCAGTTTGTGGAAGTTCTGGGTATGGCCAGAACCAGGGAAATCTTTCTGACCGGGAAAACATACCGCGGATCGAAGGTCAAGGCAATGGGGCTGGTTGATCACCTGGTTCAAAGAGGTGATTTGCTCCAAAGAACATATGACATGGCCGCCGAGATTGCAGGAAACGCCCCCCTTGCAATCAAGGGAATCAAGAAAATGCTCAATATGTTTGGTGAACGCATGACCCTGGATATTGCTTTTCTCGAGGAAGCCGAAAAACTGGTTGCAAAGGCTTTAAACAGTGAAGACATCAAGGAGGGTCGTGCCGCCTTTCTGGATAAAAGGAAACCGGTTTTTAAAGGGCGCTGATCCGACCTGTTCAAGGGCAGGGCGGACTAAAATTTTTTTAACAGTCAACTGTTTGCCCAGGAGACAGAGGGCAGGCTGACGCCATGCTTTATCGGCAGCCGGATGCATTTGACCTGCAAAAGCACTGGGATTTGAATTGACACACCGGTATGGTTGCGATAGAAATAAGCTCTGATTCGTATTTACTGTCCGGCTGAATCATATGTTCCGGTTAAAGTCGGCAATAAATGCCCTAATTATTATAAATTATAAAACTGTTGTTATTTTAAAAAAACAGACACATTTTTAGATAACAAACTGAAAGGACAATATAGTATGGCGGATAATGTTTTAGAAGTTAATGATGACAGTTTCGATGCCGAAGTGCTGCAATCGGACAAACCGGTACTGGTTGATTTCTGGGCCCCCTGGTGCGGCCCCTGTAAAGCAATCGGGCCGATGATTGAACAACTGGCTGTGTCGTTTGACGGCAAAATCAAATTCAGCAGATTCAATGTTGACGACAACCCGCTTACACCGGTAAAATTCGGCATTAAAGCCATCCCGACCCTGATATTTTTCAAAGACGGCAATGTAGCCGAGCAGGTCATCGGCCTGGTCGCCAGGGCCAAGCTCGAAGAGGCTCTTAACAAGCTTCTTTAAGCAATACCGGCCATCTGCTTCGACAGGTGGCTTTTTATTACCCGTGGCCATGCAAGCTGGTAGTATGGCTGTTTGTTGTTTAACTTTGTTCCTTCTTGCAAAAAAGAGGGGACTTTAAAAAAATAATATTAAAGCAAATGAAACGAATTGTAATTTTCAGCATCCTTTCCATATTTTTATTCAGCGGCTGTGCCTGGTTTCAGACCAAAGAGGAAAAGACAGCCCCGGAACTTGCCGCTGACGGTATGGATGAATTCCAAAACGGAAAATATAAAAGCGCCATAGAATTGTTTGAACAGCTCAAAGACTGGTATCCGTTCAGCAAATACGCCATTCTTGCGGAATTAAAAATCGCCGACGCCTACTACCATCTGCGGGAATACGATGATGCCGTTCTTGCATACGAAGAATTTGAGGGCCTTCACCCCAGTAATGAGGCCATTCCTTACGTTGTTTATCAAATCGGGCTTTGTTATTTTGAGCAGATAGATACCATTGACCGGGACCAGAGCACTGCCCGCAAGGCACTGGCAACTTTCAAGCGTCTGCTCAGACAGTTTCCCGATAACCTTTATGCCGTCAAAGCTGACTCAGACATTAGAACCTGTATTAAAAGTATTGCCGGTCATGAGTTCTATGTGGGTCTTTTTTATTACAAAAGCAAACACTATCTGGCGGCATCGAACCGCTTTAAATCGGTGCTGCGTAATTATCCTGATGTAGGCGTTCATCAACAGGCCCTTGAATATATTGCCCTGACCGAACAGAAGCTGCATAAAAAAAAGAAAAAATAAACCTTTACACACACATTATTTTTATGTATGAAAATCAATTCTGTTTTTTAAGAATATTTAAAATAAAAACCCTGTCAGGGGCAAAGAGAGGCAAATATGTCTAAAATATGTGAAATATGTGGCAAAAAACCGCTGGTAGGTAATAATGTAAGCCATGCTCATAATAAAACTAAACGGCGGTTTAATCCGAATCTGCAACGCGTACGAACCATACATGACGGTACAACAAAAAGAATAATGGTATGCACCAATTGCATTAAATCCGGACTGGTTGTTAAAACCACATAGGGTAAACTCCGGATCCGTGCGGTTACATAAAATACAGGTAAGCAAAGACTATTTTAAACTATAAAAGCGGCATTCTGCCGCTTTTATAGTTTAAAATATGTATTTGTTAAATACGGCCTGATTTGCACATTCCGCTGCAAAAGAAATACGGTGGCTCAGCCTTTCAAAGGGTGTGTGCGGCCTTATTGACCACAGCATTTTTTATATTTTTTACCGCTTCCACAGGGGCAAGGTTGATTACGGCCGACTCTTGGTTTTTTCCGGCTGTCCGGGGAGAAATTTTTGGCATAATCCGATATCCTGTTAATCCGCACCATTTTTCCGAGATCATCGAAAGCCTGTTCCGTGTGCTTGAAAAATTGCAGCCAGCCGGTGCATAGATGACTGAGCCCCGGCACTTGGGCTTCATTTCTTTCCCAGTGCTTTTGGCAATCACCCATGCATAGGTCAAAATAAATACATTCCGGGCATTTTGGGTTTAATTTTGATTTTTGAAGGCCGAAATTTCGATATACTGGTGAGGCCAGAGCCGTCTCCCAGCTTGTATCTGCAATATTTCCAATCATCAGTTCTTTCCGTACAAAAAAATCACAGGGATAAATATCCCCATTGTATTCCACGACAAAGTACCGGCAGCAATTATCCGACAGGCTGCATACGCTTTCGGCATTGTCAATACGTTTGTTGAGCAGGGCGTCAAAGTGACGTATCGATACACGCTGAATATCACGCGGATGCCAGCAGTCGAAAATTTCACATAGAAAGTTGCCCCACTCATTTCCATTAATTGAAAAGGGTAATAATGTGCCGTTCTTGTCGAATTCCACGCAGGGTATGTATTGATGAAAGAAAAAACCATGGTTGACCAGGTAACGGTAAACGCTGCTTGCCAGGTGAACATTTGCTTTGCTCACAAGCGTTAAAATGTTAAACTCAACATTGTGACGACGCAGTGTTTCAATGCCTTTCATCACAGCGCCATGAGATGGTTTTGAGCCGGGATATTTGCGGTAGTGATTATGAATTTCAGGGGGGCCATCCAAACTGCAGCCTACTAAAAAGTTATATTGAGCAAGATGCGCGGCTAATGAATCATTGATCAAAGTAGCATTGGTTTGAAGGCTGTTGATAATCCGTGATCCCGGCCGAGCGTATTTTTTCTGAAGATCGGTAATGCGTTTAAAAAATTCCGTACCCATGAGGGTCGGCTCGCCACCCTGCCATACGAAGGAGTAGGCATTTTGCCGGGTCGCCAGATAGCTGCTGATCAGACGCTCCAGTACCGAATCGCTCATACGGTGGGTCCGTGTCTGTGGATACAGCCCTTGTTTATCAAGATAAAAGCAGTACTTGCAGCGAAGATTGCAATCAGCCGATGCTGGTTTGATTAATAGGGGAAAATCTTTCATAATGCTTATTATATCTTATATCCGTGGTTGATGAAAACTATTTAATTATGATGAAGCTGTAATTTGAAAAATAATTTTCGGTTATCCGGCCGATTGATAGTTTACAGATAAATATGATACGATTCGGAGACGACTGGCCAGGCTGCATCCCTGCCCAGTTAATTGCACACACACTGTTTTATTTCACAAAACCCGGCGACCTTGTTCTTGACTCCATGGCGGGCGGAGGCGTTGTTCCGGATGTATGCCTTGCTTTTGAACGAAAATACCGAGCCTTTGATATTGCACCATCAGACAGCCGCCCTGGAATAGAATACATCACTGGAATCCGGAAAAAGGAACATAGCCCCTTGCAAAAAAGCCTGACCTGATTTTTTTTTGACCCGCCCGCCTCGCCTGAAGGCGGGCGGGCGGGATTTCGAATCCACACCCGCTGCAAAAGAGAAACCCGACAAATCAATCACAATATTCGATTACCACAGCCTTTTATCAAAAACAGGATGGCAAATTACCCATCGAATAGAATGCCCTCTGTCATCTGAACGCTTGAGCGGAAACCAGGTGCAAAGAATGCAGAATAAACGTATTTTAGGTACGGTTGGCAGGACTCTGCTGGTTGCAAATAAATTATAATGTTGGAACTTGTGTACGCTCTGCACAAATAAATAATTAGAATGTCCCTTTTTTTCTGTGATTATTTAGGAGGCAAGAATGGATAAAATTAAACTCAATAAAGACGAACAAGAGATTCTCAAATCCTTTGAGTCATCTTTTTCTATCTGATCTAAACGGTTACTGACAAATGATAAAAAACTTGACTTCCAGTTTTCTGAATCTATAAACGTAGTTTGAACTGCTACTGCC
>NBLJ01000018.1 GCA_002084545.1 Desulfobacteraceae bacterium 4572_123
AAATTGGCCGTATGAAAATTGGAAACGCCTTTTTCGCGCAGTGTTTTGACAAAGGGATACCAGACATAGATGGGACCCATGCAGAGAATACCGGCGCCGGTGGAAAGGATAAGCCCTTTGAGTCCGGCCTTTTTGCCCAGCAGGCGCGGTATCATAGAGGGATTGACCAGCAGATTGAGCGCCAGAATAATCACAAATGCGATTGCCAGGGGCAAGGTCACCTGGCCTGCAATATGCAGGCTTGCCCGCAGGGCGGCAATGACTTTATCCGGTGTCCCCGGAAAAGCCGCGGCATAGATCAGGGCAATGCAACCAGGGAAGATCCAGATACGCATGCCTGAATTCGACCCTCTCTTTCCAGTGCTGGTTTTCTCCCGGCTCATGGCAATACCCCCACGAAAAAAACAATCAAAAAAGCCATGGGAATGCACAGCAAAAGAGCTGTTGCCGTGCGGGAAACAGCATAGCGCCAGCCCAGAGCGGCAATTTCAGCCGGCAGTTGAACAATCCCTACATTGACCCATGCGAAAACAAAGGCTGTCACCGCATAGAAGCTTACGCCCATATTCAGCAGGGCCTCTCCGATTACATAGCTGTTGACCGGGTTTCCGGCAAGAATGCTTCCCAGCAGGGTTCCGGCCAGCGCATCCATAAATTGATGGTGTTGGAAAACAGTGAGAATCATATCTTTTGAAATAAAACCCTGAAAGAGCCCTGTCAGGAGGATGATCCCGAGTAAAATAGGCATCATGACCCGAAACTGGTTGACGGCTTGTTTCAGGGCATCGATTAGCCTGCCGGATGATATAGGCCCTGCCGCAGGTGTCTGTTTTTTATTCATGCCGGATTGACCGGCCAGATAGCCTTCTACCGCAGCTCGCGCAGTACCGGTTACCCGGGTGATAACGTCAATGTCGTTGTCGGCAAGGGTAGCGGCAATACCAGGTGAGATAAAGCCAACCAATATCGTATGAACGCCTTGCTCCAGAATCAGAGCCAATGCCTGGATACCGGCCCCGGGGCCGGCCGAATTCGAAGGCGCCTCAAGGGCTTCAAAAGCCATGGTTTCAATTTCGATAATCAGCAGATAGGGGGCTGTACCTAATTTTAATGCAACCGGTGCATCCAGATCCGGCGCAGTTGCGGGCACGGCGATTTTCACGGCATATCCTCAGGCGTAAGGCATTTAGTCTCCACTGTTTTCAAGGACGATATTCCATCAATGATGCCCACCCAAAAGAGTAGAAACAGCGTTTAGCCCTCCTATAACAAATCGGCCCGAAGGTAACAATACCTTCAGGCCGATTTGTCCAAAAATTGTCTGATAAACCGCATGACGACTGCTGCCATACCTGCAATTGCAGCGTCCGCCTTTTCAGATACGCGTTTGATCTATCAGTCGGGAATGAACTCCGGGTAGCTTAGCATGAGCATACCGTAGCCACCCTGGATGTTTCTAGTATTCGTAATTCCTTTGCTCTTCAGAAAAAGCTGGGTTTCAAATGAGCGGGGGCCTGTATCGCAAAGCAGGCACAATGGTTGATCTACAGGCAGTTCATCAAAACGGTCCAACAGTTCCTCCTGAGGAATATTGATCCACTGATCGCCATATTTTTCGATGAAAGACTGGGATTCGATCTTCCCGCGAACATCCAGCACCCTTACTTTTTTCTGGTCAAACGCCGCCACCATATCCGCCACGTCGATGGGTATATTTTGACCGAGAATAATATTTTCAAGGGTATTCCCGGCGGCATTGACAACATCCATGGCTGATGCATAGGGGGGTGCATACGATACTTCAAGGTTGGAAACCCCTGAAACACTCGCGTTGTACTGAAAAAGGGCTGCCACGGCATCCACTCTCGCCTTTACCGCGTCCCCTTTTGACCCGACAGCTTCTATTCCCAATAATTTTCTTGTATTGCGGTCTGCAATCAATTTAATATACATCAGGGCCTGGTCAGGATAAAAATGAGCATGTTCCGACTGAGCGACCAGCGCATATACCGGATCAAAACCGGCATCTTTGGCCTGCTTGACGGTGAGGCCGGCCCTGGCAATGCCCAGATCGAAAATCTTGAGGCAGAAAGTGCCCACCGTTCCCTTGAATTCCTCCCATCCGCCATTGAGGTTGGTACCGATGATCCTTCCCTGGCGGTTGGCCAGTGATCCAAGGGGCATGGGTATCCGCTGGCCGCTTACCAGATGGGTCATTTCAATACAATCCCCACCGGCATAAATATTGGGATCCGTCGTTCGCAGACGCTTATCCACCAGAATTCCGCCGTACATGCCGATGGCCAGTCCGGCATCACGGGCAATTTGCGAATTGGGCCGTACCCCCACCGACATAATCACCAGGTCACACGGGATTTCAGATTTATTGGTCTTAACACCGGTAACACCGGTTTTTTCATCACCCAGGATGTGGGTAACGCCTTCTGAAAGAAGAATTTTAACCCCTTTTCCCGTCATATGATTTTCGATCAGGCGGCTCATGTCCTTTCCAAATGCCGGTGGCAGCAACTGATCCATCATTTCGATCAGCGTGGTTTCAACACCCCACAAATCAGTGAGAGCTTCGGCCAGTTCCACACCGATGGCACCGGCACCGATCACGACTGCTTTATCAACCTTGCCTTTTGCTATCAGATCTTTAACACGAATGGCATTGTGAAGATTGGCAATAACCGTCACCCCCGGCAGATCAGCGCCGGGAATCGGCGGCTGAATCGGGGTGGCACCGGTGGCCAAGACAAGCTGGTCATATACCATTTCCTCTGTCTGATCGGTATCGTGGTGCCGCACAAGTGCTTTTTTGGCTTTCCTGTCAATAGAGATAAGTTCGGTACGGCATAGCAGCTTAACATTCTTGCATTTTTCAAAAAACTCACAGTCCCTCACATGATGGGATGCAGTGGAATAAAGGCCTTCTATATCTGCGACATCCCCTCCGACATAATAGGGAATACCGCATCCGCCATAAGAAATCAGGTAATCTTTATCGATAATGGTTATCTCGGCGGATGGATCAAGCCGTTTCAGCCGGCATGCAGCCTTGGGACCCAATGCTACGGCTCCGACAATTAGGACTTTGCGTGACATCACTACTCCTTTCGAATTTCCCATTCTTTTACAGGCTGATCACCGTGCTTTCGCAAGCTGCCTCAATCAACTCCGATGCCGGCGCCAGTCGCGCCCCTTCGATAAGATCGGATGCTGCAACTTGTCTTGCCTCGGCACACGGTGTGCAGACCAGCATCGGTACCTCGTAGGCCTGGAGGTAGGTCATCAAATCATCGGCAACATCGCCGGTAGCCGCCTGAAGGTGTTGGATAAGCCCTTTTTTAACCAGGTACACGGCTTCATCCAGGAAAAACATGGAGATCTGTTTACCAGCCTTGTGTGCCACTGTAGCCAGATGGATAGCCCGGGTGGATCGGTTGGGGTTATTGGTACCGCAGGATACCACAATGAGTACTTTGTCTTGCATGATTTCTCTCCTTTTTATTAAAGTTCAAATCTCGTGATTTTTGGATCCTAATGGTAATATGGAATCAACCATCAACATCTGATATAGGCTGTCCCATTATGAAAAGTATATTTTTTTGAATTTAATTGACGCGTTTTCAAACTCATCGTACAACAAATCCAGTCTGGCATTGGCTGTGTCGACCGCACATTCTTTTTCAACATCTTCCTTTTCCGTTTCGTAGCAACCCAGACAGCGATGGTATTTGCCGGTTCGTCCCAGGGTGATTACTTCGAAATTTACGTCAAGAAAAGTCTGGGCATTTTTTTCATATGCGAAGTGTTCAACAGCATCAACATATTCGAGCGAAACTTCTACTGAAACATCGTTGCCTTCTTTGGCGATATTAATGTAATCATGAATAACCAGCATCGGGCCCTGTTCTTCAAGCAGGTCTTCATATTTAACAACCATATCATCCAGGCTGAACAATCGTTCTTCAATTTTTATTCCGCTTAGCCTCAACCTTTTATAATCCCTCTGCAAATATCTGTTGGCGATCATCACAGCCTGGGACACGTGCGGGCAAAGATTGTTGGGACACCCTTTGGCATAACATTTCCTGAATGAATATTCAGTGTCTCCAGTGGTGCCTTTATAGCGGCAAAGAAAAATATAGGCCTGAAACGGATTGTCCTTGTGCCTGAAGTCAACCGGAACAATTTCGAATTCAGGCCGGCAGGCGATAACCACCCCATTTTTTTTCAATTCAATGAGATCACTCACCCGTTTTGGAAGATGACCTGTTGTTGACTGATTCATTTTACTTTCCTCTCATATTGATTTCAAACACAATATTGCGTTTGGGGAGCGGATTTAATACATAAGAACTGCGTTAGATTCCATAGCCTCGATATTCAAGACCCCTGCCGCCGTTGTTGCCGCACCCTCAATAAGGTCTTCCTTTTCATCAATGTTGCGATCCGCGATACATGGAACGCACACAAGCAGCCTGCCCCCAAGTTCCAAAAAATCTTCAAGCAGTTTTTTTAACGGTGGAAATCCACCAGGAGGCATCATGTTGTCGACATATCCTTTTCTTGCCAGGTATACACCATGGCCCTGCAGTGCAACGGTTGCTTTGATATCCATAGCCATGGCGGCAATCGCCATTACAAAGGGCATGGCTGCTTTTTCAGGATTTTCACCTGCATGGGTGCAAAAATATAGATTTTTTTCTTCTTGTTCAGGCATAATAAATATCCTCTTTCGTCTATAGTGTTAATATTCCGCCTTCATGGCCTTTTCTTTGATTTGTATCAAATATTGAACAAGCGGCCGGTATAGCTGGTGGGTCCATTTGGCAAAAGGTACCTCGATAACCAGCATGGGAACGGCGATCATCAGGTGAATCACGTAAAGATAATAGGTCGTCAAAGGCCATTCCAGCAGTCGGGTCGCATGAATTAAAATTCCGCTAAAAGTGGTCAGCCACAACATGATTAAAAATATCCAGTCCGACGAATGGGTATGTTCAAACACCGTTTTACTTTTCTGCAGCCGCCCGACGATGGCGTATGTCGTACCGTACAAAATGGCAAAAGTGGAATAGTATCCCAAAAGCCGGACAGGATTCCATATGGCATAAATTTCATCCCGCTGGAACCACCGGATGCCCACAACCACCAGCATGAAGATAATGGTGTAACCGGTCATGATCAGCAGATGCATAAACCACTGGACGCGCTGGGTATGTGTGCCGCAGGCACCAAATTGTTTCTGAGTAAAAAAATGCGTCACAAACCCCCTGGCCTCTTTAATATAAAGCAAAACCGGGATTCCCTTCAGCAGACGATTCTGAAATTGCTGCCTTGCACTGGAGCTTAAGGGAGGATACTGGCCCGGGTCTCCCATAACGGCACTGAACAGCCGATAGCCATTGCTGAGAAGAAAAAAGGAAAGAACGCCCAGCATGATTAGATCGAGAATTTCAATAACGGTATTGGGGGCAAAGACATTGAGCGCCACTCGATCGGTGAGCATGGGGCCATGATAAGCATAAAATCCTAAGCCCACCAGTGCCGCCACCAAAAAAATGGCAAAAAATTCAAAAATTTTGGAGGTGTAAAAAAGTCGCGAAATTCCTGTCCAGTCATATTGCGTGGTCAGGTATCGCCGCACGCCCATCATTACTTCAGCCGGATTGGCCTGCCGCGGGCAGGTTTCAGTGCAGTCACCGCAGTAATAACATAACCATGGTTCAGGGCTTTGTATGAGTTTATCCTTTGCGCCCAGCTGCAGGTAGCGGATCACTTTTCTGGGAAAGGGGATCATTTCCGTGGAAAGGGAACAGACTGCCGTGCAGTTACCACAGTTAAAGCAGATACCGGCATCTTCAACGCCGAATTTTTTTAAATTTAACAAAAGATCGGGATCGACTGTTGTACCCATCATCATTCTCCATAAGAATTAAATCTCCGTTGCCGGAGTTGAAACGTTTCAATTTCTAAAATAGTATGGGCCGGGGTTACGCTTCCGCCAGTTCATACCTGAAAAAATCACCATCCTTAGCGCCTTCGGCTGCCATACCGTACTTTTTCAGAGTGGCTACATAAAGCAGCACGCGGGAGGCCGGCACACCGGTCGTTTCTGCAATTTCAGGTATTGTCCTGCCGCCTTCTTCCATGATGGCCTGGCGAATGGCCTTAATGTCTTTGTTCTGTGCCTTGATGGCTTTTCTGGCACGGTCGATAGCCGCCTTGCGCTTCTGCCTCAGCGCCTTCATGGCATCCTTATCGTTTTTTTGATCATTCATTATCGTCACCACTTATTCATGTTAGCAGGGATTGAGATCCCTTGAACGAACCGTCAAAGATGGCCTATGCCGCAGCAATGGCATCCACCATATCTTCATACTGTTTCAGGGTCCATCCCATAATATTTATGGCGTTTTCCGGACAAACCGCCACGCATATGCCGCAACCGGTGCAAAGGGCCGGATTCACATCACTTCGCTCGACTTGCCGGCCATCTACTTCACTGGTTTTCATTTTGATTGCTTCCACAGGACATGCAGGCACACATTCGCCATTCCCCCGGCAGCGTGCCATGTCCACTCGGGCCACAAAAGGATCAAGTTCAACGTATCCTTTGGTGAGAAGATTGGATGTCTTGGCCGCAGATGCCTGAGCCGCATTGCAGGCTTCGGTAATATCCATGGGCGCCTGGCAGGTCCCGGCCAGCAGTATTCCGGTATTGGCAAGTTCTACCGGCCGCAGTTTGGGGTGAACTTCCTGAAGGAAGTTATCAGCACCCAGGGGCAGCTTCATCATTTCCACCATATCTTTGATCTTGCTGGGCATCATGCCCACGGACAGAACCACCATATCCACATCGGCTTCTACTTCTTCGCCGAAGGTCAGGGTGTCCTTGACGGTTACTTTCAATGGATAGGTTCCGCCGGATAAATGTCTCACTACCGGCGAATCTTCAGGCTCGTAGCGGAAAAAAAGTACATTTTTTTCACCGGCCCTTTCATAATACTCCTCCTGGCCACGACCATAGGTTCGGATATCCCGATAATAGTCGAGTACATGGGTTTCCGGGAAATTTTCGCGAATTTCAATAGCGGCCTGAAGGGTTGCGGTACAGCAGGTTCTCGAACAATACTCGTTCAATATGCCGGTGGCGGGATTGGGCTCGTGAATGCCGGGAATCTGCCGGCTGCCGACACAATGAATCATGGCCACCCTGCGAATTTTTCTGCCCCTGATGGTTAATTGCTTACCGGAGGATTTTTCCTCTGCCATAAACCGAATCAAACGGGGCAGGGTAATAACCTCAGGGCCGTCCCCGTACCCGTATTCGCCTTTGTCGGGAACGTATAGTTTAAATCCGGTGGCAAATATGATCACACCGGTATCAATAACCAGTTCATCGACTGCACTTGGGAGTTCCTCGGGGAAGAAACCTGCAAAAGGCGTGTAACTTTTCACAGCTCCGCCTTTGCTTTGGTGTTTTTTGAGTTTTTCAAGATCGTCCTTTGAATCAGGGGCCTGTTTCCTCACGGTAACCTTAAAATTACCAACGTACCCTTCGTAACCCACGATTCGACTGCAGGTGTAAACAGTTATGTTTTTATCATTGACGACTGTTTCCGCCAGGTTTTGAATCAAATCAGACGCCATCGCTTCGGTGGGATAAAGCTTCTGGAGATTTGCCGCCTGCCCCCCCAGAAAAGGAGATTTTTCCACCACCGCAACCTTGATTCCCCTCTTCGACAGGTCAATGGCTGCCCGTAGACCGGCCATACCGCCACCGATCACCGTGGCGTGGTTACATGCATCGACCCGGATGGGCTCCAGCGCCTCCAGATTCTTCACTTTGGCGATGGCAGCCTTGATGAGTGTGGTGGCCTTGGCAGTGGCCGGATCTCCATCATGCACCCAACTGTCCTGTTCCCGAATGTTTGCGTGCTCGTATAAATAAGGGTTCATATCGGCCCGCTTAATGGCATTTCGGAAAGTCAGCTCATGCAGGCTGGGTGCACAGGATGCCACTACCACACGATTGATTTTGCCAGTTCTAATATCTTCCTGTATCTGTTCCTGACCCGGATCAGAACACATGAACATGTCGGTTTTCGAAATGATAACATTGGGAATATCTTTTACATTTTCAGCAACCTGCTTAACATCCACGTGGTCGGAAATGTTGCCCCCGCAGTGACAGACATATACGCCGATCTTTGGTGCGTCAGCATGTTCTTTCTTTTTTGATGACATCCTTATCTCTCCAGATAATGGTTTTCAGCTCTCAATCCATGGATTACGGAGCTTTTAATAATCTTTTAATGCTTCGCTACCTTAAATATTCAACCGATAGCCATTAGAATCGGTCTCAAGCCGCCTGTTTTTTGCCGAGAGCAATCAGGTAATTGGACGCTTCCATGGCCGCAGCACCTGCTTCATTAATGGTATCGACAATGTCTTTGGGCCCAGTGGCGACTCCGGCGGCATACACCCCGCTTATACTGGTCAGCGTGGGAGCAATCTGAGGCATAGTGGATTTGATAAAAGCATCCGTGTCACGGGCAACGGAACAGACATCGGTCGGGTCCCAGTCGGGCACCATGCCCAGAGACATAACCACCAGATCATGGTCACGCTCTATGACACCGCAACTGCCCTCCTGATCTTCGTAACGCAGTCTGACATACTGATTGTCCGTCTGTTCGATTTTGGCAATTTTGCCTTTGACGAATTCGATGCCCATGGCCTTGGCATTCTGGTAGAACTGCTCATAACCTTTGCCGAAGGCTCTGATATCCATGTAATAAATAGTGATGTCGGCCAGGGGCAGAGAACCGGACAGGAGCATTGCCTGCTTGATGGCGTACATGCAGCAAACTCTTGAACAATAAGGGACACCTAATGTTTTGTCACGGGATCCGGCACATTGAACATAGGCAATAGAATCGGGTTCTTTGCCGTCCGAAGGACGAAGTACACGCTGATAGGGGCCGTTGGGCGCCAGCAGTCGCTCCATATCCATGGAGGTGATTAAGTTTTCTACTTTCCCCTCACCATACTCCGGTTTCTGGTCAATGGGGGTTAGTTTGAAACCCGAAGCCAATATAACTGTTTTGGCATGAATAACAAATTCTTCAGACTGCTGAAAATAGTCCACGGCATCAGTGGGGCATACCTTGGCACATTTTCCGCAAAGCGAGCAGTTGTCCACATCCAGCAGGGCAAGCTGTGGAATGGCAGTTGAAAAAGGAATATAAATCGCCTTGCGCAGAGCAAAATTACTTTGCTCCTCATCAGGCACATAGACCGGACAGGCGTATTCGCACTGCCGACAGCCGATACATTTGTCGGCATCCACATAGCGCGGTTTCTGGGTTACGGCAGCTATCACCACATCTTCCGATTTCCGGTGGATCGATTTAAGATCACAGTATGTAAAAATCGTTATATTCTCGTGGTGCGCGGCAGCCGCCATTTTTGGCGTAGTGATACAACTGGCACAGTCCAGTGTGGGAAACACCTTTGACAGTCGTATCATTTTGCCACCGACGGTTGCATCTTTTTCCACGATAGCAACTTTGAAATTTTGATCCGCCAGGTTAAGGGCAGCCTCCAGACCGCCTATCCCCCCCCCAACCACCAAGGTGTCAAAATTGAGTTCACGACTCGATTTCATGAATTCCTCTCAATCGCCCGTCACCGATCAGCGGGCAACCAATCCGTTTCGAACTTTGTTTTCATTAGTAAAGGCAACAAAGAACTATGCCGCTTCCTTGTATTCAGGTGGGCCAATCTCCTTTATCAAAGCGTTCATGTCGCTGATTTCCTTGAGAAAGGATCGATTGCAAACCGTACAGATGGCTGTTAGGCGCAATCTGCGAATGTCCAGGTTATGTTCCTTCATCATTTTAAAGACATTATCGATCCGTTTTGCAAAGGCATGGTAGGCCCCTTCATAGGGACACTCCTCTCCGCAAGACATGATGATAATCCCGGCGATGCCCTTTTTAAAACAATCTATGTAAAACTTTTCGGGAAACAATACCGGCGCCCTGACCCTTAATATAAATGTGTTGGCCGGGTAACTTGAGTGAGCCTGTCCAACGGAATTGGCTCCGGGATACGCGCAACTTTCCGTTGCAAGAATCAGAATTTTCCCCTCTTTATTGAAATCTTTCTGTATCACCATGGTTCATCCTGACTGGTAACTGTTAGGATCGGGAAGGAATAAATCGAACAAAAACTGCAAGGAATTTTGGTTTCTCGCTTTTATATAAAAATATATAAGCCGCGTTGAAGGTCAAATACTTTCCGCAGGTGAGCGTTACCGTATCGCAGGCATGCAGTGAAGTGCAGCGCCGACATGGACCAAAAAACGAGTACTATTGTTCACGCTATTGCGTTCACGATCCTAAGCAATGGGTTTTTTATTTATTACGCTGCACGTAGTGCTTGTCGTATCCGTCTACTTCCAGAAATCCCAGGTAATCGTGCCCGACTTTTTTTGACCAGGCTGGAATGTCGTTCCGTGTACCGGAATCATTCGAGAAAATTTCGAGAATTTCGCCGACCTTGACCTTGCCGACACCCTTTTTGGCCTCCAGTAAAGGACCCGGGCAGGCGCTGCCCCTGGCATCGACCGTACTTGCCGCGTTGATTGCACTTAAATCTAAATCCGACATGATATCCTCCTTGTTTTCGGGTTGTTTTAACAATTGGATACAAAAATCTGTACCCTCGTCTCTAATTTTTTTCGGGGGCGTTAATTTATATAGAGCAGGCGGTAGAATTTTTAAAAGATCCCGCATGGAATCCGGGTCCTCAAGTAGAATTTCCAGCGTTTCCCCGGTTCCGATCTCTTTGAAGGCGTTGCTTACCTTGAGTAAAGCAAAAGGAAGTATCATCCCCCGAAGGTCGAGTGTGGGCATTTTTTTTCTCCGCATGTTCAGTTGAAGATCGCAGGCCCAACAATCTGATCAGAAATCATACGACACTTAATTCTGTTGTTTTGGTCCCAATCTCAACGCGATTCGACATAAGCAAAATTGATGCCATGTTTATCCAATTATAGTCGAACGGATTACTAAATTTTTTGACCGAATATCTTCGATTTTGTGACAAAACGCACCAACCTGGTTGATCCAAAGCTTTTTCGAGATGACTTACAGATGGAAAAAATACCGGATCCGACGACTAAAAATTATCGATTACATTTAAAGATTGCCTTACAGATGTTCACATGCTAAACAGGTTTACACAAATATTGTTAACAAATTGAACACATGGAGCATTGATGTTTGAAAAGGAAGTAAATACATATTGGAAAACCGTGGTGGACACAATTCAGGATGGAGTGATGATCGTTGATAAGGCCGGCACGATCATCACAATAAACAATGCTTTTGAAACCATCACCGGGTATACCCGAAAAGAATTACTGGGCAAATCCTGCTCGATTCTTAACTGCAATACATGCCGGAGAGTACGTAAAACAAACGGAAATGACTATTGCGCACTGTTTGCAAATGGCTGTCTGGAAAAACAAAGATGCATGGTGATGCGTAAGCATGGAAGCTATGTACAAGTTGTGAAAAACGCATCGATTCTTAAGGACAGCAACGGAAATTTGACCGGCGCAGTTGAAACCATTACCGATCTAACCGATCTGATCGAAAAAGAGGTCCAAATCGAAACCTTTCGGCGGGAGCTTAAAGCGGAAGATCGGTTTCACGGGATCATCGGTGCTTCGATTTCCATGCAGCGCTTATTTGATATTATCGCCAATGCCGCCAAATCGGATGCGCCGGTGATCATTCATGGCGAAAGCGGGACGGGCAAGGAGCTTGTCGCAAAAGCGATCCATAATTGCAGCCCCCGCCACCAAAAACCCTATATAAAGGTAAACTGTGCCGCGCTGAATGAATCATTGCTGGAAAGCGAACTGTTCGGTCACGTCAAAGGGGCTTTCACAGGCGCCATTAAAAGCCGTCAAGGCAGATTCGAGGCGGCCCTGGACGGAGATATCTTCTTAGACGAAATTGGTGATATGCCCCTTTCCACTCAGGTGAAACTGCTGCGTGTCATTGAAGAAAAAGTAATCGAACGAGTAGGCGATCACCGTCCGGTACCAATCCATACACGAATCATCTCGGCGACGAACAAAGATTTATGGCAATTGGTCAAAAAAGAGGCGTTTAGAGAGGATTTCTACTATAGAATCAATGTGATCCCGATCTGGATTCCGCCCTTGAGGGAGAGAATCGGCGATATTCCACTGATGGCCGAGTCTTTTTTCCGAAGGATTCAGTTAAAGAGCGGCAAGCCGATTCAAGGCATCAGCAATGAGGCATTGGAGACCCTGATGCAATATTCATGGCCCGGAAATGCCAGGGAACTTAAAAGTGCCTTTGAATATGCGTTTGTTTCCTGCCGGGAAAAGATGATTGCCCCTCACCATTTTCCGGCAAAAATTTTTCAGCACAACGATAACCGGTACCAACCTGCTGATGAATCGGTCATAGGGCTTGACGAAATAAAAAAACGCAGACTTATTGATGCGTTACACCGTTCAAACGGAAATCAATCAAAGGCAGCTCAGGTTCTTGGTATCTCACGCACCAGCGTATGGAAACAAAGAAAACGCTATAATATATGAAAAAAATAATTTAATTCGGTTTATGGCATGGCATTTGCTTTCTAAAAATAACCGAGAGCTTCAACTTGACATTACCTCCAATCTAATGTCCAACTTCCTCTCTCACTTGCGGCAGATCGGCCCTTCGAGACAGGCTCGTAGGGTCGATTTGTTTTTTTCAAAGGCGTTTTCCGACTTAAGAATATCCACGGGCCAGGCATAATCTTCAACTGTCTAAATCAGTGTTTTGCCGCCTTATACTCCATTTTCAAAAGCACTGTTCAATTCGTTACAGTAACGCTCGAAACGTTACAATATTTGGTTTGGTAACACTTTTTCTGCATCAAAAAATCATATTTCCATCACAAAAATATTATTTTAATAACTTTATTAAAAATAATAATGGCTATCGAAAAAATGGTATTTTGAGGATTCAGATTTTGATCCAATACGGGAATTGGTCAAAATGGGACGTTTTGAAACCGGCTCTTATAGACTGCATGACCGTTCCCGACAAAATCGTGCCAGTTCGTTGGAAGCACTCTGGTGATCTTTTTCCAGATGGAAGTTGAGCCAGGCGGAGGTGCGGTCCAACTCCCACATTCGGGGTGGAACACACCCTTCACGCATGGCTTCGGGTGTGCCGACGGATGCCCAGCGCCCGTAGGCGCGGTACCATACGCAAAACCGTTCCGGATGCACCTCACAATAACCGTCGCGGCTGCCGCCGCAGGCGCCGTTGCGCATGTGTTTGGGACAGCCTGACTGGGGGCAGAGAAAACCGACATGCTGGATCCCGCAGTCCCCGCAGCGTTCGCAGCGCAGCAGAAGCTTCTTTGCCGGATCTTCCGTCAGGTGCATGAAAAGGGCGCCCTGGCGCCACTTTGTTAACAAACGGCACAGGTTGTGGTTCAATGGGGCCAGAGGGGAATTGAAAGTAAAAAAGATATTATGGACTTTCCGGAGCAGATGAAAATGCATTTTTTCCATCAAGCCCAGATGCGTTTTGTATTCTCCAAAACGTGGAACCGGCTTTGCCGCCTTTTCCACCTTTTTACGCCGGGGAAAAGCATAGAATACGCCGGGCTGCGGAAATTCAAAATCAGGCAGAAATTTCTTCCAGTCCTTCTCAATGAGTGATAAACGGTCGAGTATCCGTCCGACTGCTTCAAAACTGCCGTGGATCCCGCCAATGTGAACACCCTTATACCCCAGCCCCTTTAACACCGCGGCCAGGCGGGCGGCTCTCTCGACGGCGGCATCAAGGCCCGCTTTTTTATTTTGCCACTCCCGGCGGACAGCATCAAGCAGCTTATCTGGCACCACCACGCCGGGCACTTTGCCTTGATTCATCACCGAGGCGGCTCTTGGCGTCAACAGATAGACCGAACCAAGTGTAGGCAGCGATCGGTCCATACGTTCCTGGATCAGCATCAGCTCTTCAAACTTACGGGCGTCATAACCTAACTGGGTGATGGCGAATTTAGCCCCCGCGGCGGTCTTGCGGCAAAATTTGGCGTACTGGGCATAGCATTCCCCTTCGGTGCTTTTAAAAGGCGAAACCGCGCAGCCGGTGAAAAAACCGTCCGGGTCACCCGACGCCCTAATGCGCTTTGTGAGCATGGAGAGCAGAATTTGCAGGTGCACAGAGTCCAGATCGAACACCGGCGCACCCTGACCGCCAAAGCCCTTGCCTGTGTAATCACCGGTCAGGGCCAAAATATTCTTCATGCCCATTTTTGCCAACTGCAAAGCACGGCTCTCCATGCCGACCCGATTGGCGTCGCGGCAGGTAAAGTGTACGATGACATCCATGCCGGTTTTAAATATTTCGTAGCCGAGCACATCCGGACTCAGGGAAGGATTGCCACCGGGATTGTCGGTAATGGATACGGCCGACACCCGGCCGTCGGCAAAAGCGTCCCGGGCAATGCCCATGACCTTATCCACTGATCGCCCCCTGGTTTCCCGGCCGGGCACCAGTTCGAGAGTAACAGTAAAACGGTCCGGTTCCTGCAGTTCGTTTCTAAAAACTCGCAGCATACCTGGTTTCCTTGTTTAGGCAGTTTTTTCTACAGCGTCAACGTTGAATATATCATTAATTCATTTGATTTGATAACATTTTTTGTCTCTGTGGCATATAAAATGCTTTCAATCATATAAAAAGGAGACAGGCGCGAATGAAAAATAAATTTCAATATCTTTTTGGTCCGGTTCCTTCCCGCCGCTTTGGCCGCAGTCTTGGCGTGGACCTTACGCCCTATAAAACATGCAGCTTTGACTGTGTTTTCTGCCAACTGGGCAGAACTCCAAAGCAGACAATTGCCCGAAAAAAATATGTTCCCATTGATGACGTGCTTTCTGAACTTGACACCTGGCTGAAAACAGATGGCCAGGCCGACTATATCACCCTTTCCGGTTCGGGTGAACCAACACTGCACTCTGATTTTGGTCAAATTTTTGACTTTGTGCACGGCAACAGCAACATCCCGACCGTTCTTCTGACCAACGGGACCATGCTTTACCATCCTGAGGTAAGAGATGCCGCGGCCCGGTCCGATGTGGTCAAAGTATCTTTGAGCGCCTGGGACCAGGAATCCTATGAATGGGTCAACCGGCCCCATTCGAAGCTGAATTTTGAACAGCAGGTTCAGGGGCAGATTGATTTTCGTGCCCGGTTCAATGGAAAGCTCTACATGGAGGTTTTTTTACTGAAAGGCATCAACGGCATGGAAAAGGATGTCCGCAAAATTGCGGAAATCGCAAAAAAAATTGCGCCGGACCGCATTCAACTGAATACGGCTGTTCGACCGCCGGCCGAAGAATTTGCCGCCCCCCTTTCCAGGGAACAGATGGAAGCTTTTACTAAACTTTTTGATCCACCGGCCGAGGTAATTGCAGAATTCAGCACGGCCAGGTTAAAAGATATTAAAGCAAACCAGGAAACCGTGCTGGCCATGCTGAAACGCCGCCCGTGTACGGCGGAACAGATCGGAGAAGTTTTCAGCATGCACCTCAATGAGGTATCAAAATATTTAGGCAAACTGATTCGTACCGAAAAAATTCAGGCTGAGCGGCGAAACGGGGCTGTCTATTACGCGGCTGCCGGCAGTGATGATTAGAATCTGTAGTCCGCCCGGGCTTTTCAATAACGGATGACATGCAGTGCATCCGGTAAAAGGAACCATAGTGATGAAAATATCTGTCTGCGGTAAAGGCGGCAGCGGCAAGAGTACCCTGACCGGACTGATGGCCAAAGAGGCTGAAACCACCGGCCTCAAGGTTTTGGTGGTGGATTCGGATGAATCAAATTCCGGTCTTTATCGCACACTCGGTTTTGAAAAACCACCGATACCGCTTATGGATCTTGTCGGAGGCAAGAAAGAGCTCAAGAAAAAAATGGGCCATGCGAATATTTTTAATGAAAAATCGATCGGCATACAGAATATTCCCGCTGATTATATTATAGGGGAAAACGGACTGCGACTGGTCAGCATCGGCAAAATTCTCCAATCTCTCGAAGGGTGCGCCTGTCCAATGGGCGTGTTGAATCGTGAATTTTTAAAAAAACTCCGGCTCCGGGAAAATGAAATCGCCCTTATTGACATGGAGGCCGGTGTGGAACATTTCGGCAGAGGGGTTGATGTAAGTATCGATGCCATCCTAATCACTGTTGAGCCGTCTTACGAATCCATGGCCATTGCCCGGAGGATCAAAGAGATCTCTTCGGGCATGGGAAAACCGTTCTGGGCTGTTTTAAATAAAGTTAAATCCAACGCGGTGGCAACAAAGCTGAAAACCGATCTTAAAAAAAGCAGCATAGAGGTTATCGGGGTGATTCCCGATGATCCGCTTATATTCGAGGCCTCCTTTGAAGGTCGCCCATTTATGGCCGGTGCGGCCACTCGTGCGGCCAGGGGAATCCTTGATTTTTTACTTTCAATAGAATAATACCACGATTCGGGCTAAACGCGAATATCGTGAAATTGATATTGCAAAACCTGTTGTGCGTAATCCGGAGGATAAAAATATGTGCCTCAGTACGGTAAATATGGATTCAAAGGGTCAAATGATAGAAATCATGAAGGATGTTGCGTCTATCAAGGCAAAGGATGACGGCTTTGTACTGACGGGTCTGTTTGGCGATGAAAAATTTGTGCAGGGCAAGCTAAAGAGCATGGATTTTATCGAGGGGCAATCCATTTTACTGGAAACGTGAAAAGTGACCTGTTAAAATTTATTCAGTTTACGGCCGTAGCAGAGGATACACGCCTGTATCGCGGGCATATTTTATGAATGTCCCGTGGACGCGGATGTCCGGCTTTTGCATTCACCGATTCCCGCACTAAATGGAATAATCAGAAGCAGCATTGTGATGCATATTAAAACACTCCAGCCGCCCTGTTTGTATGCCAGTCCCGAACCTGTAATTCCAAGCCAGCCCCCGATGTAGTAAAACATCACATATAGAGCATTTGCACGTCCCTGACCGCTCGAAAGTTTGCGGTTGAGAGCACCAACCGCAGCAGAATGAATAGTAAAAAATCCGGTGCAGGTACCAAGAAGCCCTAATATGACCGCGGTTATTGAAGGTAACAGTATAAGGGCCAATCCCCCTCCCAGAACAGCGCTCCCTGCAAGTAAAGTATTTCCGCTGCCAAAGCGGTTACTGATTTGACCTGTTGCAGGCCCTATAAAAATACCAACGATATAAACAAGGTAAAGCAGGGTCGTTATTTCGGTGGAAAAGCCAAAAGGCTCCGCAGACAACCGATATGGTAAATAATTGAAAATTGATGAGAAAATTGCGAAGCTGCCCATGGCGCAGAGATAGATGCGCAATAATTCCCAGCGCTTCATCAGTTCCCAGAAACCAATTGAATTATCCTGCTGCCCGGTTTTGCTTGAAACCCTCGGCAGTCCCCGCACTGCAATAAATGTAGCCAGGAGGGTGAGCAGCGACGCTGACACAAAAGCATATCGCCAGTGCAATGGCGGATGAATCCAGCCGCCGAGCAAGCGGCCGCATAATCCCCCGAGCACTGTAGCAGCTACATAAGAGCCCATTACAACATTCAGCCGTGCCGGAGGAAGTGTTTTTGCAAGATAGGCTGCAAGGCAGGTTGTCAGGGATGGAATAAATATGCCCTGAAGAAAACGTGCAGCAATCAAAATCCAAAGGTCCTTTGTCACCGCGCAAATCAGGCCGCTGGCAGCCACCAGAATACCACCGGATAAAATTATCGGGTGTATAGGCAATTTATCGGCCAGAAAACCGAAAGGAAGATTGGATACGGCTATACCGAAGATGACGGCGGACACACTGAAAGAAACCAGCACCATATCAGCCGAAAACTCGCTTTGCAGAACCGGCAGTACCGGCTGGATGACATAGATATTTGTAAACGATGCGGAAACCAGCGCAAAGACAATAAATTGCAGACGAAAATAGGAATAGTCAGCCATGTTCTCACAAAAAAAACCCGGGCAGAGGAGAAGAGTAACCCCACCCATAAAATATTTCCAAACCGAACCAGGACAACATGATAACAGCACCGAATTGTCCGGGTCAGGTGCTCGGCGGAACAAATATTTCCGGGGCTTCCGTCGGCAGTGTTTCAATGTAAAGAGACTGGCTTGGAAAAGCAAAGGCACTGCCCGCCTCTTCAACAATTTCCTTGATCCTATAAGCAAGTGTTTCTTTTATTTCCAGCCAGTTGCCCCAATCAGTAGTTTTTGTAAAACAATAGACCATGATATCGATAGAAGAATCGCTGAATCTGTCGATACGCACAAACATGGAAACCTGTGGCGGCTTTGCAAAATATTCACTCTCTAAAATGTACTGCTCGATTGAGTCACGAATCTGCCGTAGCTGCCTGACCGTGGTGCGGTACTCCACTCCGATATTCCAGTAAATCCGCCTGTGAGTCATAGAGCTGAAATTGATAACCGCATGATCGGATAATTTTGAGTTCGGGACAAAAACCGGTGCCTTATCAAATCGGCGAACAAGAGTGGAACGGAATCCGATGGACTCGACTGTCCCTTCAACAACGCCCTCAACGCGAATCCAGTCTCCAATATTGAACCTCTTTTCGGCGATCACCAAAATACCGGAAATAAGATTTTTAAAAAGATCCTGCGCCCCGAGGGCAACAGCGACGCCAAACAATCCGAGCCCGGCGAGAATCGGGCCGACTTTAATACCCCATATTTCCAGAATCGTTGCCGCACCAATGAAAATGAATGTAGCTTTGATCGCCTTAAGCAGCCAGTCAACCATTGAAGAGGTAAAAACCTTTTCAAGTCGTCTTAATAAAAAAGCCATGGGACTCAACAGGTTCACAAGGCCCCAGAACATCACAAATACAATCAGAGAACGGACAAATTTATTGGCTATAATCTCAATCCCACCATATATGGGAAGGTATTCGGCAGCAAAATAAACACCGAGAACAACCGGTATAAACTGGACCGGTTTCTCAAGAGCCGCCAACATATCATCGTCAATTACGGTTTTAGTTCTTTTGGTAACAATTTTAATCCTGCCGATAATAAATCTTGCAAACAACCGGCGCAGGAGAAGAAAAGCGAAAAAGATGAACACGGCAACAACAAAGTGGCCGATATCTATTCCAAAAAGGCCATTTTCCCACACATCTTGTACCAAAAGGTAGAATTGTTTCAGTTTTTCCATAATATTTTTCCAATAATCATCATATCTTGTATGGGCGATTAGCTTTCAGCATTAACGGCTATCTACTCTTTTTCCGTCAACCAGGATCACTATCGGCTCCAGGCTGTCAGTTGCGACACTTCCGCCCGCAGCATTTTTAACGTTTCAGGGGAGTTGAACAGTTTCCGGCACAGTTCGCATTTACTGTAGGTGATGATCTCGCGTGCCTTCATGCCGGCAAAGGATGCGATATTTGTTATCCCCATGGTTCTAATAAGGTTGTGCAGCCGGTCGGTTTCACTTTTAGTGAAAAGCTGTTCCACGGTACTGCCGTTAAGTTTACCAAGGTAAAAAAAGTTTGTTTCCGAAAAATGACTCCCCGCATCGCAACAGGCGTACATATCGAGATCCGGAGTGAGATAGGGGTTCATGTCGCAGCAGTTTGCCTGATAATCGGTCAGAATACTTCTGCGTTTGAAAGATTCGGCTCGACCGGCATAGATGAGGGGCTCGGGAAAAAACGTGAGGCAATGATTACGCAGAAACTCTTCATACTGATCATCCTCTCTGGAAAAATCGGTAACAAATGAAATATAATAATTCAGCCCGATCTTCCGGCAGCTACGTGCCGCATTCAACACATTGTTCCTGTTTATATTTTTCTGATGCCACCTTGAATAACTCAATCTCAATTGGCAAAGCCCGTTTTCTTTTAGTTCTGAAACAAGTCTGTCGGAAGCCGCGGCTGTCTTTGCCCAGAAACTATTGGTAACGATTCTCGTATATATTCCAAGTTGTCCGCACAGTTTCACAAGCTCTGAAATTTCATTGATATAAAGAAACGGTTCACCGGCGGAAAAACTTATCCCGCCGACATTTGCCCGGGCCATCTCGCCGATGATCTCTTTTGCCTTATCATGATTCATCTTCCTGCTGTCTGGGATATCTCCCTTAGCCACGCAGTGTTCGCACCTGATATTGCACCTGGTTGAGTATCCAAAAGCCAATTTGCGCATATTTTAAAAGAATCCTCTCGTTTTTCATACAAGCCCTTTTTCTAAAAAACACCCACTGCCCTTGCAAGCCGGTGTAATATAGCATGAAACGCAGGAAGAAGCCATATTCAGTTCATGACGACTTCATTTTCGAATAAATCGGTTTGACTAAATTATCTTGCATTTTTCAAAAAAAATGTTGCAGATAAGCGTAGATTTTTAAAAGTAGCTTTAAAGGAAAATCGCGTTTAGGACAACGATGGGTCAAATTTCGGGCATGGCCGGATGAAAAATGTCGATTCGCTCGGGGCACTGGTATCTTATTTCCCACAAAAATGAATTGTCTTTGCCACAGACGGCCTTAGAACTCTGTTTTTGTCCTCAAAAAGTAAGTTTTAAGGCCATTATAGCCGTTGATTTATCTTCATTCTCCAATATAAACAAGCTGTTTATTTGGGCAACCCAATAGCTCAAAACGCAATATGTATAAGCCTTATATGGAGGTTTCTACTCCCGAACCAGCTCCACGCGTCGGTTCTGGGCGCGGCCCAGTTCCGTGTCATTGTCGGCCACGGGTTTTGATTCTCCGAATCCGGAGGTCTTCAGCCGGCTTGCGTCCACGCCACCGGCGATCAGGGTGGCTTTTACGGAATCGGCCCTCTGTTGAGACAAAATCAGGTTGTGTTCGTCGGAACCTACTGCATCTGTATGCCCTTCGATGGTCAGTTTCCAGTCCGGTTCGGAGCGCAGGAGATCCAGGACTTGATCCAGTACTGGTTTGGATTCCGATTTAATGACCGAGGAATTGGTATCGAAGAGTATACCGTACAGCCGGGCTCGTTTTTCCGCGCTGAGCTGTTTTTTCAATTCACCTCCTACCGACCCGGACCAATGGGGGCACCCCCCCACCTGGGAGAAGAGCTTTGTTCCATCCCAACTGCCGTTGGGAGCGTCTTTTCCTTTACCCAGGCGCCACCAGAAACCTCGGAAGGTTTTACCGTCGGGGGCAAAGACCATGACCGCCGGGCCGCAGTGGTTAGGGCCGCCGGATTCCCGCCAGGTGATTTTCATGACCCGGCCTTCAATGGATCCCTCCAGGAGTCCGTCATTGTACTCATAACATCCGGACATGGCCGTGCCCTGCTGCAGGACGTGAAAGCTTGAATAATTTGTTTTGTAAGTACCGGAAATGTTATCGGGCGTGGTCATGGCCGGCTTCTCACCAAAGCCCCGAAAGGTGAAGAGTTCGGTCCATTGCCCGATTTGCAGGCCCAACCGGATCTCGGGCTGTCATCCAGCAAGAGATAAGCACGCCAGGGCCCATAATTGGCAGGAACCACTACGGGCAGGGCGCCTTCCTGCAAGGAGAGCATGTTGACGGGTTCACCCCCAGCCGGGGCCGGAGTGAAGAATATGCCGATGACTAAGAATAAACTGAAGAAAATCGTTAAATGTTGTTTCATGATATGCCCTTCTCCTTTGTTTGAACAAACCTGTGAGCTGTTTCCAGAGGTAAAGCCCATTTTGGAGACAGTTCGGCAAACTTGAATTTGGTGTTTGATAAAAATATGTTTTGTGAAAACGGATTGAGTTGAGGTTTTGGCTTGTGTACGGTATTCGGATAAGTCACAACATGTGGTAAGATCTTTGAAAAATGGTAATTTTTGTTCGAGTACAAGGAAGGCGAAAAATTTAACCGCGGGAAGATATCGATGGCATTGAGTCGGACCCAATTAATTTGCTGAAATAATGTTGTATACGCTATAATCTTCAATAGTTTTATGCCCAATTGCTTTATAGCCTTAAATAACCAGTATATCCACCGTCGTTTGTCTTTTTCAAATTTCAAAAGAGAATCGCGTTTATGATAACGATGCATCATAGTGCTGTGCATGTCTGTGAGAATTATAGTCCTGCAAGTTGAGCCAACATGACAGAATAAATGCCAAGAGACCCAGAATCAAGACTATTGCGTCCACTACCAAAGGGTCCCATGTAAATCCTGTTAGGTTATCTACATAGTACTTGACGTATGAATTCGGCAAATTAGTTTCTCCGAGTTCACGCTTGACTTCCCAATGCCAGTCCGTACAAGGGCAGTAGCCCCAACCGTAAAATATTCCCAAACCAAACCAAGACAAAATAGTTAGGCCAATAGCTATCAAATGTATGCGTCGTGTCCTTCTCCACGCCCAACCGGCCAGATCAAATATAACCATGCTGCCATGAAATACAATGAAGAAATAATCAAAGAAAGGGTACATTTAAATCTCTTGCTCTTAACCTGTCCTGCGTGCCTGCCTGTGCGGAGCACGCAGACAGGCAATGTACAAACAGACCCTGATTGCAATAAGGGCAGGATTACGATTAAAAGGGCGGTGTTTAAATAGCCGTAACTTATCAGATAGTTCCAACGATTGAAGTTTTCTGGATATTGATTTAAATTTTTTGGTTTTTCAACAGTGAACTGACAACTGTAAACCGTGAACGGTTACATTTATTGATTATAATGGCCCTTTATATGTGGAGGACCAGCCAAATAAGGCTTTAAGTTTTTGACTTGAATTTGAAAACACAGCCACTTCGTCTACGGTCTAAATAGAGACTTCCAGACCCTAAGAGACCCGCTGAACGTCTGCCTCCTTAAGGAGTCCCACACATGGCGGGATACCCCGATTATTACAGCCGGGCATTTATTGATTCTTTTTTTCTTTTTTCAATTTACGTTTTTCCTTTGGATTAAGCTGGGCCTTTTTCTGCTGTTCCCTTTTGCCTTTGTCTTTTTTTCCTTTTTCACCCATGACTTTTCCTCCTTGTTTGAAAGTGAATTGTGCCGGAGGGTGGCGGCGAAATTCCGTGTTCGGTTGTAAAGGGTCGCCGATGAGATCGTTTGGCGCCATTGCCAGACATCTCCACCATGTCCGGAGCTTCATCGAAGAACACTTCAGCAATTTTGTCAGTGGATTTGAAATAGATTGGCACAGTTTGTTGACGATGTCCAGCCTAATACAGACAACAGGAGTTAATGTTTGCTTTATCCGATCCAATAGATAGTGCCTGAACGAAAACCCCGAAAATTGTTGCCTCCATTCAGGGCTGGAATTGGTAACGTATTGAAGTTGTGTCTTTTCTCAATTTAACATTAAAAATTCAACATTCAAAATTGTGTCTGAACGGATTTTTCGTTTAAACACTAGCCAATAGCCGATCCTTTAATATCGAATAACCCGACCGGATTTTTTGCCGGTTGCTAAGACGCAAATATTGTAACGCATTACTCCTATATTAATGACAAAATAATGTAACGTTGTGTTTGGGAATATACCCGGTGATTTCACAGGTAGTGGAAGGGAATCCGGGTGGAATCCGGGACGGGTGGAATCCGGGACGGGTGGAATCCGGGGTGGAATCCGGGACGTTATGTTGCGAGTTTAGTTATGTTATGAGA
>NBLJ01000019.1 GCA_002084545.1 Desulfobacteraceae bacterium 4572_123
GCGGCTTGCGAATTTACTACACCATCCAAGATGGCAGGGTACTCTTCCTGCTGGCCGGTGGAGACAAATCCACGCAATCCAAAGACATTGAAAGAGCCTCTGAACTCTTGAATGAACTGGAGGGTTAACCTATGCCCCTTAATACAAAACCTTTCGATATAGCCGAACATTTAAACACTTCTGAAGAGATTCGTGGTTTTCTTCAAGAGGTTGCAGCTACTGGTAATGAATCCGATTTTATTCATGCGCTGAACACTGCTGCCAGGGCTAAAGGCATGACCGAAGTGTCTAAGCAAGCCGGTGTTACCCGAGCGAGTCTATATAAGTCTCTTGCTGAAGGCGGTAATCCGAAGTTCTCCACGATCAGCAAAGTGACAAAGGCGCTTGGTTGCAGACTGGCTGTTGTTTAAGAGGTAGTTGAAGTTCATAATTTTAAACAAAGTCCGGCTGTCCAACCATGCGCTCCTCCCGCCCAGCGAAGCCCGAACCATTGGGAGTCTCCATACGGAGGTGAAATTTGATATTGTTATCCAGTAAGTGATCGCAATAAGCGAAAGTCCTGTCTGGCTAAATGGTCCAGCCTTAATTTATCAGGACAGTAATCAAACTGTTCGCTAATTCTGCGGATAGCCCTGGCTTGGGAATGTCTAAATCCGACTTTTTACGATGGCATCAAAAATAGGCAGATTATTGCGCAGGCTAAAGGATGCGGAATCAGCAAAATGTTAACTACTTTTGATTCGCCATGAAAGAATTCAATTGTTACCTGTATTTTTATTGACAAGCACGGTAAATTTTCATATATACCCAACCTCATGCCGGAGTGGTGAAACTGGTAGACGCACGGGACTCAAAATCCCGCGGGGGCGACCCCGTCTCGGTTCGATTCCGAGCTCCGGCACCAGCAAAAATATCAGCGTTTCACGCTGATTTGTTTCAAAAGACCCCATGGTATTTGCCGTGGGGTCTTTTTTTTTGGTGCGGATTTGCTGCGTCCTTTAATACAGGAGCCTGAACGGCCTTACATTGGGACGAATAGGCCTCGAAGTAAATTCATTTCATTGCTCTCTTTGCCGGTTTTGCAGCATTAAGCGAATCCTCTGGTCCATGATATAATTTGACTCTCAAGGAAATTTTGCATATGAATGCAACATATGGAAAAAAAATTGCGACACATCAATTCCGTGCTGTATGCGCTTCGCAAAATTCACCGGATGATTATTGCGGAAAAAAACAGGGATCGTCTGATTCAGGGAATCTGCGACAGCCTGGCCGGGACTTCCTGTTATTACAGCGCCTGGATGGTTATGCTGGGCAGGGCCGGTGAATACACGCAGTCAACAATGTCCGGCCCGGGAGAAGAATTCCAATCCCTGCAGGGGCAACTGAAAAAAAATCAAGCTGTTCCATGTTTGCAAAAAGCCCTTGCCCGGATAGATGTCGTTCTAACAAAAGATCCTCCTGCTGCCTGCTATGGCTGCCCCCTTGCAGGGCAGTACGGTGCCAATGCCGCGATGACTGTCCGTTTAAAATATAAGGATCGTATTTACGGCGCGCTCTCTGTATCCGTTTCAGAGGAGTCGGTTGAAAATCCGGAAGAATACGACCTGCTGCAGGATATTGCCGAGGATATTGCCTTTGCATTGCATAACATGAAAGTTGAAGAGGCCCACCGACGTTCTGAAGAAGCCCTGAAAAAAAGTGAGAAGAAATATCTTACCCTTGTTGAGAACATCAACGAGGTATTATATACCGTCGATGAAAAGGGGATAATAACGTATGTGAGTCCATGTGTTGAAGTGCTCGGAGGATATGCTCCATCCGAATTGATAGGCAGATCTTTTTTGGATTTTGTTTATAAAGAAGATATGCCGGGCCGCATAGAGCAGTTTCAAAAAGCCGTTTCCGGCGCGAATGAGACCAGCGAATACCGGTATGTGGCAAAATCGGGTGACCTGCACTGGGCAAAAACTTCCGGCCGGGCCATTATTGAAAAAGGGCAGGTTGTCGGTGTTCAGGGTGTATTGACGGACATCACCGACCTGAAGCGTGCCGAAAAGGAGCTGAAAGAGAGCGAGCAGAGACATAAGACACTTTTTCAGGTGACACCGGCTGCAACCGCCATTATCGAGAATGATATGACTATCTCCATGGTAAATGACCAGTTTGAAAGACTCAGCAGGTACTCCCGGGAAGAGATCGAAGGAAAGAAAAAATGGACTGAATTTGTTGCGCCGAATGATCTTGAAAAAATGAGGAGATATCACGAGCAACGCCGTGGGGGGTCGGACTCAGCCCCCGGGGAATATGAGTTCCGCTTCATTGATCGAAATAAAGATGTTAAAAATATTGCCCTGAATGTTGCGGTCATCCCGGAAACCGGGAAAAGCATAGCGGCGCTGGTGGATATCACCGGAATGAAACAGGCGGAAAAAAGGCTTCAGCAGACTCAAAAGAGGGAAAGTATCGGCACTCTGGCGGGCGGGATCGCCCATGATTTTAACAATATTCTGGCCGGAATGCTGGGATATACCCAGTTGGCAATGCTGACGCTTCCCAAAGGGTCACAACTTTACAACAATCTTGAAAATATCATCAGGGCCGGCCGTCGCGGAAGAGATTTGATAAAACAGATCCTGAGCTTCAGCCGCAACCAGACGACCCGGACCGAGCCCATACTTGTAAGACCGGTTATCAAGGAAATCGTCAAACTGCTGCAAGCGACACTGCCGGCCACCATTGAAATTCGCACCAATGCCGGATATGCAATGCAGGAAAACGGCGGTATACTGGAATTGCAAACCGATCTGCTGGAGATTGAATCCAGAGCGGCCGGTTTTGATTTTAACATTGCTCCGGGAAAATATCTGAAAATAACGGTCAGTGACACTGGCTGCGGCATCGATCCGGAAATCCTGGATAAAGTATTCGAACCCTATTTTACCACCAAACCTCATGGGCAGGGCAGCGGCCTGGGTCTGGCTGTGGCCCGGGGCATTGTGACCGGTTATAAAGGCAGCATTACCGTATACAGTGAAAAGGGAAAGGGAAGCACCTTTAATGTCTGTCTGCCTGTCGTGGAAAAGGGTAAAACCCGGATCGAAAGGAGTGAATCCGTTGCAGGCCAAGGGCATGGACGGATACTGTTTGTGGATGACGAGGTGACCCTCGTGGATACCGGAAGGCAGATTCTCGAGCATTTCGGCTACGATGTGACCGGGCTTACCAGCAGCATAAAAGCCCTTGATCTTTTCAGGAAACAACCCGATGCTTTTGACCTGGTCATTGCCGACATGACCATGCCGGGAATGACAGGGAGCAACCTGGCCCGGGAAATCATGCGTATCCGGCCCGGGTTCCCGGTTGTGATCTGCAGCGGTTTCAGTGAGCAACTCATGTCGCAGAGTCTGAAAGATATCGGTGTCCGGGCAATTATGATGAAACCATTGCTGGATAATGAACTGGTGTCGGTGATAGAAAGTATTTTAAGTAATAAAAAATAATTTTGTCCAATTCAAAAATATCAAATGGCTCAGGAGGAAGTATGAATATCTGCAAAGTTGAAGCAAGAGATCTGCCGGACCTGTGGTTTCAGGCCGTTTACAATATCCTGGATAACGGGAATAAATTTACCATTGACAGGGGGTCTTATACCGGGCAGACACGTCTGGAGTATGATTATTTTACGGGGCATGTCAAGTTTCCCGGCACCCAGCCGCTGATTCCGGACATACCGCCTGCCTGTAACATTCCCAACCCGGTGGAGCACGATTATATTTATGGCGGTGAGGGATACAGCCGTTCTTATATCGAATATCTCATGACACCTCACAAGGAGAAGGGGGAGTCTTACACATACGGTGAAAGACTTACCCGTGCGCCTGTCAGAGGCAACAAGCTGACCTGGTGGCAGGCGGATAATTCGGAGATCATCGATCGCCGGGAGGTGGACGGCCGGATGGTTTTTGAAGAAGACGGCCAGCTTTATATCAATCAGATCGAGTGGATTATCCAGACCTATAAGGATTTCGGCGCCCGCAACAACCAGATGGTGCTCCAGGTGGCCCACCCTTCGGATCTTGCACTTGTGGATCCGCCCTGCCTGCGTCACATCGATACCCGGATTCAGGACAATGCGCTTCACTTTTTTGTGTATTTCCGTTCCTGGGACCTGTGGAACGGGCTTCCGGCCAACCTGGCCGGCATTCAGAACTTAAAAGAGTTCATGGCCGCCGAAATCGGCGTGGAGGACGGAGAGATGCTGGTGGAAAGCAAGGGCCTTCATCTGTACGGATATGCCGAGGACCTGGCCCGGCTGAGGTGTTTCAAGGATTTTGAGTAATCAAAATGATGAATTCGTAAAAAGCTTTCCCAGACCCTGCATGGCCAAATATCCGAAAGGAACTTTATCTGTTGATTTTTAATCTGGTTTTGATGCCGCAAATACAGTTCAAAATCAATTTGTTATGTTAAATTTTCAACAATCAGTTCCTTAGAAGTCAAAAATATAAGGAGAATCAAGATGCCCGAGTTTATGTATCAGGAAATGTTTCCAGTGGGGAAAGATACTACCGAATATCGTCTGCTTACCAGTGACCATGTTGCTGTTAAATCCTTTGAAGGCAGGGATATTTTATCTGTCGATGCATCGGGCCTGACTCTGCTTGCCAGACAGGCCTTTACCGACGTGTCTCATCTGCTGCGTCCATCCCATCTCAAACTGACGGCTGACATTTTCAAAGATCCGGAAGCTTCGGAAAACGACCGGCTGGTGGCCCTGGACATGCTTAAAAATGCAGTGATCTCCGCCGAGGGCGAATTTCCCCTGTGCCAGGATACGGGAACCGCCATCGTGCTCGGTAAAAAAGGCCAACAGGTGTTTACCGGGTATTGCGATGAAGAGGCCCTGGCTCGGGGCATTTTTGAGGCTTATACGCAAAACAACCTGCGTTACTCCCAGAACGCTCCGCTGACCATGTTTGATGAGAAAAATACCGGGTGCAATCTACCGGCCCAGATAGAGATTTACGCCACCGAAGGCGATACCTACAAGTTTCTGTTTATCGCAAAGGGTGGTGGATCAGCCAACAAAACCTATCTGTACCAGGAAACAAAAGCGGTTTTGAATTCGGAATCGTTGATAAATTTTATGCAGGTCAAGATGAAAACCCTGGGCACGGCGGCCTGCCCGCCCTATCACCTGGCATTTGTTGTGGGCGGTACATCGGCCGAGTTCAACCTCAAGACTGTTAAGCTGGCATCTGCCGGATACCTTGACGCCCTGCCCACTTCCGGCAGTGAAACCGGTCATGCCTTCAGAGATGTGGCCCTGGAACAAAAAGTTCTGAAAGTATCCCGGCAACTGGGCATCGGAGCACAGTTCGGCGGCAAGTATTTCTGCCTGGATGTCAGAATTATCCGGCTGCCGCGTCACGGCGCCTCCTGTCCCATCGGTATGGGGGTCAGTTGCAGTGCCGATCGAAATATCAAGGCCAAAATTACTCAGGAAGGAATTTTTCTGGAAAAGCTTGAAACGCGGCCGGAAAAATATATGCCGGAAATCAAGACAGCCAAGGACAAGGCGGTGGCCGTGGATCTGGATAAGCCCATGGACGATATCCGGGCGCTTTTGACGCAATATCCGGTGGCCACCCCGCTGAGCCTCACCGGCAAAATCGTGGTGGCCCGCGATATCGCCCATGCCAAATTGAAAAAACGACTGGACAACGGGGAAGGCCTGCCCGAATACATTAAAAATCACATCGTCTATTATGCCGGACCGGCCAAGACCCCCAAAGGCTATGCCGCAGGCTCCTTCGGCCCCACCACCGCGGCCCGGATGGACCCCTATGTCCCGATTTTCCAGGCCGAGGGCGGCTCCATGGTCATGCTGGCCAAGGGCAACCGGTCAAAAGTGGTGACTGATGCCTGTAAAAAATACGGCGGATTTTATCTGGGGTCCATCGGCGGTCCGGCAGCCAGGCTCGGCAAGGAGTGCATCACCGACATGAAGATTCTCGAATATCCGGAACTGGGCATGGAGGCGATCTATATGATCACGGTCAAGGATTTTCCAGCCTTTATCCTGGTGGATGACAAGGGCAATGATTTTTTTGACGGACTTCTTGATTGACATTGACTGTTTTCCGCTGTTTTTCGAATAAATATTTCCAAGTTTTTCTTTACAAATTTTGTTACTTAAAATATCTTTCGTCTTTGGGTCTGGAGCTGTTATCCTCCAGGTGCCGGAGACCTTCCATACCGGTTTTATTTGTCCAGTTCTGTAATGTCTTGCTCCAGCGCTGACCGGTTAACGCAATGCGGTTTGAATTTTAGGCCACGGCCATATGAAACTACGTAGCTTTTCTCCTCAGGCCCATCGTTTAATAAATACACCGGCCGTAAGCCGGATTAATAGGCAATAATTCATCCCATGCATCTATTTAAGAAGGCAGCGTGAGGCAGTTATTGCCGGGAATATCAAATAAGGAGTACGATAATGGCAAAAAAAATGAAAACAATCGACGGGAATACCGCAGCCGCCCATGTGGCATATGCCATGAGCGATGCTGCGGCTATTTATCCCATTACACCTTCCTCTCCCATGGGTGAAATCTGTGATGAGTGGTCGGCCAATGGCCTCAAAAATGTATTTGGACAGCAGATGCTGGTGCGCCAGCTCCAGTCGGAAGCCGGTGCCGCCGCAGCCGTTCACGGTTCCCTGGCCGCCGGTTCCCTGACCTCCACCTTTACCGCGTCCCAGGGCCTGCTGCTGATGATTCCCAATATGTATAAAATCGCCGGAGAACTGCTGCCGGCGGTATTTCATGTTACGGCGCGTTCCGTGGCCGGTCATGCCCTTTCTATTTTTGGGGACCATCAGGATGTTATGGCGGTCCGCCAGACCGGATTCGCCTTGCTGGCATCCGCTTCGGTGCAGGAAGCCATGGACCTTGCCCTGGTGGCCCATCTGGCGGCCATAGAATCCAGCGTTCCCTTTGTCCATTTTTTTGACGGGTTCCGCACCTCTCATGAAATCCAGAAAGTCGAACTTATTTCTTATGAGGATATGGCAAAACTGGTAAATCAGAATGCCGTAGCAGCTTTCCGCGCACGCGGTGCCAACCCGGAAAGACCTGAAATCAGGGGAACCGCGCAAAATCCGGATATCTATTTTCAGGGCCGTGAAGCTGCCAATTCCTTTTATCTGAAAGTGCCGGGTCTGGTAGTTGATGCCATGAAAAAAGTCAGTGACCTGACCGGCCGTTCCTATAACCTGTTTGACTACGTGGGAGCCCCTGACGCGGAAAATATTATTATATCCATGGCCTCTTCCTGCGAAACTATTGAAGAGGTGGTTAATTTTCTGGTGGACAAGGGAGAGAAGATCGGACTGGTTAAAGCCCGGCTTTACCGCCCTTTTTCCATTGATCATCTGTTTGCCGCCATTCCCGCGACTGTAAAACGAATTGCGGTTTTAGATCGAACCAAAGAATCAGGCGCCCTGGGCGACCCGCTTTACCAGGATGTGTGCACGGCCTATATGGAGCGGGGCGGGCAAATGCCTGCCATTATCAACGGCCGTTACGGCCTGAGTTCCAAGGAGTTCAATCCGGGCATGGTCAAGGCGGTGTTTGACAATCTGGCGTCCGATACTCCAAAAAATCACTTTACCGTGGGTATTACCGACGATGTCACCCATACCTCCCTGGATGTGGAAGAGGGCCTGGACGTGGCCCCCGCGGGAACGGTTCAGTGCAAATTCTGGGGACTGGGTGCAGACGGAACCGTGGGTGCCAACAAAAGCGCCATCAAGATCATCGGCGACAACACCGACATGTATGCCCAGGCCTATTTTGCCTATGATTCCAAAAAATCAGGTGGCGTGACCATCTCCCATCTGCGGTTCGGACAAACCCCGATCAAGTCCACCTACCTGATCGATACGGCTGATTACATTGCCTGCCATAAATCTAGCTATGTGGATATCTATGACGTTCTTGAGGGGATCAAGGAGGGGGGGACCTTTGTACTGAATTCCAACTGGTCCCTGGAACAGATGGAAGACAAACTGCCTGCGGCCATGCGCCGGACTATAGCCGCTAAAAAGCTGAAATTTTACAATATCGATGCGGTTAAACTGGCCGGTGAAGTTGGGCTGGGAGGCCGCATTAACATGATCATGCAGACCGCATTTTTCAAGCTGGCCAACGTAATTCCGGTAGATGATGCTATTGCCTATCTTAAAGATCAGATAAAAAAGATGTTCGGTAAAAAGGGCGATACGATCGTTACTATGAACAATGCCGCAGTGGATCATACACTGGAATATCTCGTGGAAATTAACTATCCGGCTACCTGGGCCGATGTCGCCGGGGGCACAGGTGCGGACGTGGATGAACCCGATTTTGTTAAAAACGTCATGCGGCCCATTGTGGCCCAGCAGGGAGATACCCTGCCGGTCAGTGCCTTTCAGCCTGACGGCATTTTTCCGGTAGCCACAACTAAATATGAAAAACGGGGAGTTGCCATCACTGTGCCGGAATGGGATATTGACAACTGTATTCAGTGCAATCAGTGCGCCATGGTCTGCCCCCATGCCGCCATCCGACCGGTGCTGCTCACCGACGATGAACTGGCCGCGGCTCCGGAGGGTTTTGTCGCTAAAAAAGCCCTTGGCAGGGAACTCAAGGGGTATCATTTCCGTATACAGGTTAATACCCTGGACTGTCTGGGCTGCGGCAATTGTGCCGATATCTGCCCGGCTAAAAAGCCAGCCCTGGTCATGCGGCAGTTAGAGACCCAAACCGCCGTTCAGGTGCCCAACTATCAATATACCGAAACCCTGCCGGTCCGTGAAGATCTTACCAAACGGACATCTGTCAAGGGCAGTCAGTTCCGCCAGCCCCTGCTTGAGTTTTCGGGCGCCTGTGCCGGATGCGGAGAAACCCCTTATGCCAAACTGCTTACCCAGCTTTTCGGCGAGAGAATGGTAATCGGAAACGCCACCGGCTGCTCCTCGATCTGGGGCGGCAGCGCACCGGCGATTCCCTACTGCGTCAACCGGGACGGATTCGGCCCCACCTGGGGCAATTCTTTGTTTGAAGATCCGGCCGAGTTCACCTACGGCATGCTTTTGGGACATTTTCAGCAGCGCCGCAAACTGGCCGAATTGGTGCAACAGGCCATAGACAGTGATCTCCCTGAGCCGTTCAAGGATGCTTTCAAAGGATGGCTTGACAACATGAAAGACCCCGAGGGATCACGCAAGTACGGGGACCGATTAAAAGCACTCCTGCCTGAATACAGGGACAATGCCCTGTTAAATGAGATCGCGGGCATGTCCAAGCTGTTTACTAAAAAATCTTACTGGATTTTTCTGGGCGACGGCAGCGCCTATGACATTTCATTCGGCGGCATCGATCATGTAATGGCCTCGGGTGAGGATATCAACGTTATGGTCTTTGATACCGAGGTTTATTCCAACACAGGCGGCCAGTCCTCCAAAGCCACGCCCACAGGCTCCGTGGCCAAGTTTGCAGTTTCGGGCAAGAAAACCTCCAAGAAGGACATGGGCGGCATGATGATGTCCTACGGGTATGTGTATGTGGCCAACGTGGCCATGGGCGCCAGCAAACAGCAGCTCATGAAGGCCGTTAACGAAGCCGAGAGCTACGACGGCCCGTCTTTGATCATGGCCTATTCGCCCTGCATTAACCACGGTATTAAAAAGGGTATGGGGAAAACTCAGGAAGAGGAAAAACTGGCCGTGCAATGCGGATACTGGCCTCTTTACCGGTACAATCCGGTACTGAAGGATGAAGGTAAAAATCCATTTATTCTGGATTCCAAGGCACCCGACGGCACCTTCCAGGAGTTTCTGGCCGGTGAGGTTCGGTATGCTTCGCTGCAGAAAACTTTCCCTGAAGAGTCCAGGAAACTGACGGTTCAGCTTGAAAAAGAATGCATGGAGCGATACCGTGATCTCAAGCATCTGGCCGGATTGGATGATGCGGCGGAATCTGATTGAATATTCAAAAGTGAGTGCTCCTCTTGATCTGCGGGAGGAGCACTCACTCTTTCCTCTTTCCGTTGCCATCACAGGATGCAATGAATGCCGGAGAATAAATTACAAAAATATTTCGGGTTCAATACCTTTAAAAGCGGGCAGAAAGAGGTTATTGCCAAAATACTGGACGGGGAGTCCGCGAAAATCCTGATGATCTCTGTTGAACGGTTTAAAAATGAAAGGTTCCGGTACCACCTGCAGAATATGCGGATTTCGTTGATGGTTATTGACGAGGCCCACTGTATTTCCGAGTGGGGGCACAACTTTCGGCCGGAATACTTAAAACTTCCCCTTTATCGGAAAGAATTCAAGATTCCCCAGACACTGCTGCTGACGGCAACCGCACCACCGGCTGTTATTGACGACATGTGCGGCAAATTTGATATTCTCCGCTCAAATGTCGTGATTACCGGATTTTACAGAAAAAATCTTTTTTTAAAAATCACGCCGACTGCACAGGCGGATAAACAAAATGTTCTGCTGAAAAGGGTACAAAGAGCGGCAGATGCCCCGACCATAGTTTATGTAACCCTTCAGAAAACCGCTGAAACCGTTGCAGCGTTTTTATGTAAAAACAACATTAATGCCCATGCGTATCATGCCGGCATGCAAAGCAGGGAGCGGGAAGATATCCAGAACCGCTTTATGGACGGCTCTCTTGCATGCATTGTGGCCACCATTGCCTTTGGCATGGGGATCGACAAAAGAGACATCCGAAGGATCATTCATTATGATCTGCCCAAATCCATTGAAAACTACAGCCAGGAAATCGGACGGTCCGGGAGAGACGGCGACCCTGCCCTGTGCGAGGTTTTGGCCAACAAAGACGGCGTTAACGTCCTGGAAAATTTTATTTACGGCGACACCCCGGCCAGAAAATCCATCTATCAACTGCTTCAAAAGATTAAACAAAACGATGGATTTGTCTGGGAAATCAAACTGACAGGGCTTTCAAACGAGATAAACATCAGGTTTCTGCCGCTAAGAACCTGTCTGGTCTACCTTTCCATGGAAGGTATCATCCGCCCGAAAATGACTTATTTTGATGAATATTCATTTAAATTCCACATCGGGCCAGAAAAGATCATTAACCAGTTTGCAAAAGAGCGAAAACAGTTTGTGAAAATTATCTTTGATCACTGCCGGACAAAAAAAATATGGACAACCGTGGATATGGATGCAATCCTCAACGCCTGTTCCGCTGACCGGCAAAGGATTATTTCCGCCCTGGAGTATTTTAATGAAAAAGGATGGATTGAACTCCAGACCCGCCAGGCGGTTGAAGTATTTGATATCATGACCCAGGCATTTGATATTGATGGCGTGACGGAAAAGGTGCATACGCTGTTTAAGCAAAAGGAATCTCATGGTATTGGGAGAATCCACGATATGATCGACCTGTTTGAAAGCCGGTCATGTATCAGCCGGAATCTTGCCGAATATTTTGGTGAACACCTGGAAAAAACGCATTGCGGGCATTGTTCATTCTGCAAAAACGAAAGTATCGTGCTGAAAACGACCAGTCGCTTAAAACCGCTCTCACACCTGGATTTTAATGAATTGACCGGCAAATTTATTCAAGCGGCAGGAGAAAATGCCGATGAAACCAATCTATCCAAATTTCTGTGCGGTATATACACCCCGGTTTTTTTAAAATTTAAAGTAAAGGCAATGCCCGGTTTTGGAGCCCTTGAGCAGTACCCGTTTCAGCAGGTAAAAAAATGGATTCGGACAAAGCAAAAAGTTTGAATGCCCGACGGAACCAACTGCCCCGTATAAACCGGAATTTTTAGGTAACCACCGGTTTTATTTTTGGATCAGCTTTTTGCCGATGCTCCTCGCCGCTCCGAGGGCACGGCCGAGTCCAAAGTATTTTTTTTCCTGTGAGACATAACAAAAGGGAACTGCCTTGTGGGGATCTATGCACTCTCCGCTTACATATTTTTCATTGGCATATGTTTCCACAACCGTGCCGATCACCAGGTCATCCTGCGGCAGTGAAACGATTTCGGACACGGTGCATTCCATGCTGATCATGGATTCGGATATCATCGGCGCGGAATCGGTTTGACCGTAAAACGGGGTGAACAGATCCGACTTGTCAACCCTCTTGCCGGATACCAGCCCGCAATAGTCGGTTTTTTCAATTATCAATGCTTCGGGGATATTGATACTGAATGTCTTGTTTGCTCTTATTCCCTTGACGGTAAAGTGCCCGCTGCCCAGGCTGACCGCTATCATCGGCGGGGTATTATGGACCTTTGTGAACCAGGCCGCCGTCATGTAGTTGGGCCGGTCGTCTACCATTGCACCGACAAGGACGATGGGTGACGGGTAGTATACGGATTTGAAATCAATTTTTATATTGCTCATAATTTTCTCCTTATTTATAAGATCCGTACTTCTGTAACAGTTATCGCTTTTCTCGGTCGGGATTGTGCACATGGAATGTGTAAGGCACGCGAAATGCCGTGGCGTCAAAACAAAACAGCCGCAATCCGACAGATTTGCGGCTGTTTTGTTTTTTGGTCGGGGCGAGAAGATTTGAACTTCCGACCCCTTGAACCCCATTCAAGTGCGCTACCAGACTGCGCTACGCCCCGACAAAAAATGTTTATTATCGGTTCAGCGTGTGAATGTCAAGGCTGGAATCGGGATTTTTCATTTTTTTTTAGCACTCAAACTATTTGGCCGCAGGTGCCGGGCATCTGTTTTTTCGCAAAGATACAGAGCAGGCTTGAAAGAGTTCCTCCCCTGGAGTATAAGGAAATTAAGTAACAGAGGGTTATGGGTTTTGCTGTAAATTATGAAATCCTCCAGACAGGCCTGACGGTATGGATATGAAGGCAAATGCGATATTTCCGAAAAGACTGCGGCCGGGAGATGCAGTAGGCATCGTTGCCCCGGCCAGTCCGTTTGACCGGCAGCGGTTCGATCAGGGTATCTGCCGGCTGGAATCGGCAGGGTATCATCCCATAGTTCCAGAGGGGCTGTTTGAACGGCAGGGGTACCTTGCCGGCAGCGATCAGCATCGGGCCGATCTGGTCAACCGGTTTTTTGCGGACAGCTCAGTCAATGCCGTCATGTGTGCCCGGGGCGGATACGGGTCCATGCGCATGCTGCCGTTTCTGGATTATGATGCAATCAAAGAGCATCCGAAAATTCTGGCCGGTTTCAGCGATATTACGGCTCTGCTGAATGCCGTTTCATTTCAAAGCCGCCTGGTGACCTTTCATGGTCCCAACGTGACCACCCTGGGGGATCAGGACCAATTGACCCGGGATTCTTTTGTCCAGGCACTGACGAGCGACAGTTCCATACTGATAGAGGTGCAAAAGGGTGTGACGCTTTGCGGGGGCAGGGCCACGGGCATTGTTACAGGCGGTAATCTGACTACTTTGTGTCATCTTATCGGAACGCCCTTTGAGCCCGACTATAATAACTGCATTCTCCTGCTTGAGGATCGAGGGGAGGCACCCTATCGCATCGATCGGATGCTTTCCCAGATGAAGCTGGCCGGATGTTTTGACAATCTTGCCGGGATAGTGCTGGGTTCATTTGAACAGTGCGGAACGCCCGGGGCAGTCCTGGATGTTTTCAGCAGGATGTTCGGGGATTTTGCCATTCCGGTGTTAGGTGGCCTGGATGCAGGCCACGGCAAGACCAACCTGACCGTTCCAATTGGTCTTGCGGCAACCCTGGATGCGGACCGGAAGAGGCTGGCTTTTGACCGGGCCGCCACCAGGGACTGAAAGAACGGGGATGTGATTTTTTATTTTTATTCGGTTAATCAGGAAATTTGATGATGCGGCAGGTTCACGACTTGATGACACGTGCTGTGGCGGAAAATGTTTTTCCCGGCGGAGTGCTGCTGGTCTCAAAAGATGATTCGGTGCTGTTTTTCCGCCCTTATGGCAAGGCCAACCTTTTTAGCGGCAGGGCCATGACAAATGAGACCGTGTTCGACCTGGCATCACTGACCAAACCCCTGGCCACGACGCTGGCGGTAATGAAGCTTATCGAAACGGAGCATCTGGATCTCAACCAGACCGTCGGGAGATATCTGCCCGGTCTGAAGGGGACGGATAAAGACTCCATTAAAATTAAGCACCTTCTTTATCACAATTCAGGCCTGCCTGATTACCGGCCTTACTTCAGGACACTTGCTAAACTTACTTTTGGAGTACGCGAGGCAAGTCTGCGGGAGTTTTTGATCCGGGAGCCTCTTGAAAGCCGGGCGGGTGAGCAGGTTCGATACAGTGATTTGGGGTTTATGTTCCTGCGCTGGATTATCGAAGAAGTTTCCAGGATGCGTCTTGACCGGTTTGCTGAAGAAAAAATTTACAAACCATTGGGCCTTTCAGATCTTTTTTTTATCGATCAGGCGATGGGCCCTCCGAAAAAAAGATACGCCGCTACTGAAAAATGTCCATGGCGGAATCAGGTGCTGGAAGGCGCGGTACATGACGATAACGCCTATGTGTCCGGAGGCATCGCAGGTCATGCGGGTCTTTTCGGTTCCGCCGGGGATCTTCACAGGTTGATCAATGAATTGTTATGGACCTATCACGGCCAGCCGTCAGCCGTGTTTCAGCAGCCGCTTTTGAAAAAATTTTTCACGCCGCTATATAATAAGGAGCGCGCGCTGGGTTTTGATACGCCGTCAACCCGTGGATCGAGCGCCGGGCAGTATTTTTCAAGTAAAAGCGTGGGACATCTGGGCTTTGCAGGAACATCTTTCTGGATGGACCTGGAACGTCGGGTGATTGTGATTCTTTTGACCAATCGGGTTCATCCGTCACGGGATAATGACTTGATCAAGGTCTTCAGGCCACGCCTTCATGATGCCGTTATGTCCCATTTGCTCTCCTTGAGATGAAACGGAAAAAGAAAAAATTCGCAGGTTAAATAGATGCGGCTGAAATAATGGATAATTTTTTCTTGTAAAGAAAAGATATTTTTGGTAAAAAGGACAATTTAGTTTTTAGTCAACCGGCTTAAAGAGAGGTAAGGGATTTGTTTTTAGATTCGATTCTCGGTATTTTTTCAAGTGACCTGGCTGTAGATCTGGGTACTGCAAATACATTGGTATATGTCAAGGGTAAGGGGATTGTCTTAGGCGAACCCTCTGTGGTAGCCGTGCGAACCGACGCCAGCCTGAAAAATCGGATACTGGCCGTGGGGGCGGAAGCCAAGAACATGCTGGGTCGTACACCGGGCAATATTGTTGCCATTCGCCCCATGAGGGACGGTGTAATTGCCGATTTTGAAGTGACGGAGGCCATGCTGCGCCATTTTATCCACAAAGTACATAATCGGCGTAGTTTTGTCCGGCCCAGGATAATTGTCGCTGTCCCTTCGGGAATTACTCAGGTGGAAAAGCGGGCAGTAAAGGAGTCGGCTGAATCGGCCGGCGCACGCGAGGTATATCTCATCGAAGAGCCCATGGCAGCCGCCATTGGAGCAGGTCTGCCCATCACGGAGCCTACCTGTAACATGGTGGTTGATATCGGAGGCGGCACTACCGAAGTGGCCGTGATTTCCCTGGCCGGTATCGTCTACAGCCGGTCTCTCCGGGTGGCAGGGGATAAAATGGACGAGGCCATCATGCAGTATATCAAGCGCAAATACAATCTGCTCATCGGCGAACGGACATCTGAAATTATCAAAACAACCATTGGTAACGCCTACCCGGAACCGCAGGAATTAGAGAGTATCGAGGTAAAGGGAAGAGACCTCGTTTCGGGAATTCCCAAGATCCTGGCTATTGATTCGGAAGAGATACGCATGGCAATTTCCGAGCAGATCGATTCTATTGTGGAAACGGTTAAAATTGCACTGGAACAAACTCCGCCGGAACTTGCGGCTGATATCGTGGACAACGGAATTGTATTAACCGGTGGGGGGGCGTTGTTAAAGAATCTTGACAAACTTCTCAGGGAAGAAAGCGGCCTGCCGATAACGGTTACCGAGGACCCTTTGTCGACTGTTGCGCTGGGCTGTGGTAAGGTCCTTGACAGCATTGAAATCCTCAAACAAGTCATGATTACCTAAAGTTTTATGTTTTCAAACAAGAAGATGATGATTGGCGGCGTAATTTTATTGGTGGTCGCTAATATCGTAATTCTTTCCATTACCAGCCGGCAACACCATTCTTCATCCGGTCTGGGCCCTGTCATGATTGGAATTGTTGCTCCGTTTCAGGCAGGTGCTACCCGATCAATTCGTTTTGTGGGTAATATCTGGCGCCATTATTTTTCACTGGTTTCAGTTGCCAGGGAGAACGATAATCTCAGGCAGGCACTTGCCCGTGCAGTTCAGGGAAATAATAAGCAGCGTGAAACAGCGCTGACCAACCGGCGACTCCGCAGCCTTCTCAATTTCACCAGTACCATTTCCGGCAAACAGCTTGCAGCTGAAGTTGTCGGGCTTGACCCATCCGTCTGGTTTAAAAGCGTAACCATTGACAAGGGTAAATCAGACGGAATTTTGAAAGGAATGCCGGTGGTGGTGCCCGACGGTATTGTCGGGCAGATTGCCGAGGTGTCCGGGCATTACGCCAAGGTTCTGCTGGCAATTGACCGCAATAGCGCGGTGGATGCCCTTGTTCAGGAATCCAGGGCAAGGGGAATTATAAAAGGGAATTCAGGTGATCGATATCGTTTCAAATACGTTTTGCGCAAAAATGATGTCCGGATTGATGATATAATTATTACATCGGGAATGGACGGCGTTTTTCCAAAAGGTATCCGGATCGGGCAGGTGACGGATATTGTCAGGCGCAATGCAGGTATCTTTCAGGAAGTTACGGTTACCCCCTATGTCGATTTTGAAAAGCTTGAAGAGGTTCTGATTATTTTAAATTCACCGCAGGACAGCTTTCCGGAAGTACAATGATATATTTATTTTATATTGTAATTACTTTTTGCATCATTGTACTGCAGACGGCAGTTGTTCCTCTATTCTTTACGTCCCGCGGGTTTTATGACCTGTTGATCCCTTTTGTGGTTTATGCCGGTTTTTCCCGACCTCTTGGCGAGGGGCTGTCCAGCGTAGTCCTGCTGGGCCTTATTATGGATTGTCTTTCCGCAAGTCCTTTCGGATTATATCTTACGGTTTATGTATGGTTGTATGCAGGGGCAAGGTGGCTTGTCGGATTTTTACATGCCCATAGCGGTGTGGTCATGTTTTTTATTGTTGCGGTTGGAGTATTGTTTGAAAATATCCTGTGGCTGCTGACCATTATTTTTCTGGATCGGATGGAGCTTATATCGTCCGGGGCGGTTGTCACCAGTGTTTTCAGGCAGGTTTTATGGGCACTTTTCACCGGGCCGTTTTTTTTATTTGGGTTTATGCAGATCCCGCGGTGGATGAAAAGATAACGGGTTGCAGATTCTGTAATCGGGAAAGGGATCGGTTGTTTATTTTTGGATCAATACCTAAATACGGCTGACAGTGACTGGTTCAAACAACGGTTGACAGGTATATTGCTTTGTGTTGTCGGTGCCTTTGTTTTGCTGGGAGCCCGTCTTTTTTATCTTCAGATTCTTGAGGGAGAAGAGTTTCGAAGACTTTCGGAAAACAACTGTATCCGGCTGCAGAGCATTGATGCACCGCGGGGGTTAATTTTTGATCGCAACAAAAACCTGCTGGTGGACAACCGCCCGGCATTTGACCTGAGTATTGTGCCCAGGGATGCCAGGCCCGTGGAAGATACCTTAAAAAAGATAGCCGGGTACAGCAATGTTGAAGAAACGGAAATGCTGTCTAAGTTTCCTTTTAAGAAAAGAATTCGGTCCTATAAGCCGATTGTACTGCAGCAGGATATCGGACGGGATACACTGGCCGTCATAGAGGCGCATCGATTCGATTTGCCCGGTGTTTTAATCAATGTCAATCCCTGCCGTGAATACATTCATAAAGAAAATGGATCCCATCTGCTCGGCTATCTGGGCCAGATTAGTATCAGTGAACTTAAATCCGCTGAATATGAAAAATACCGGTCAGGCGATTTTCTCGGCAAGTTTGGTGTGGAAAAAAGTTGTGAAAAGTTTTTGCGCGGAGAGCGCGGCGGGCGTCAGGTTGAGGTGAATGCCAAAGGCCAGGTTGTCAAAGTCATGAAGACCGTGGATGCCAGGCCGGGGCATAATGTCTTTTTAACTATTGACGTGCGGCTGCAGCAGCTTGCCGAAACATTGCTTGGTAAAATGACCGGTTCGGTGGCGGCAATGGACCCAAGGACAGGAGAGGTTCTGGCCATGGCCAGTAATCCCGGTTTTGATCCGAATGAGTTTGTAACCGGCCTGTCGCATGAAAAATGGAACTCGCTGACCCAAAATCCATTACGTCCCATGGAAAATAAAGTTCTGCAGGCCGGGTATCCGCCGGCATCCACCTATAAAATTATTACGGCAATGGCAGGACTGGAAGAGGGGGTTATCGACGACAAGACGTCGTTTTTTTGCCCCGGATATTTCAGACTGGGAGATGGTGTTTTTCGGTGCTGGAACAAGTATGGACACGGAAAGGTAAGTGTTGTCAAGGCGTTGGCCGAGTCCTGCGATGTTTTTTTTTACCAGGTGGGCCTGGATCTGGGCATAGAGAGGCTGGCCTGGTATGCCAAGGCCTGTGGTCTTGGAAAACCCACGGGAATCGCACTGTCTCATGAGAAAAAGGGACTGGTTCCGACCACCATGTGGAAGAAAAAACAAATCGGCCGTCCCTGGTACAGGGGCGAAACATTGTCTATTGCCATTGGCCAGGGATATAATGTTGTTACCCCTCTGCAGATGCTGGTACTGACATCGGCCGTGGCCAACGGGGGGGAATTGTATCGTCCCTTGATCATAAAAGAAATTGTATCCGCCGATGGCGAGGTAATTGAAAGAGCCCAAAGCCGGGTGACCGGCAGGCTGCCGGTCAGTAAGAAAAATCTGGAATTGATTCGAAAAGGGCTCTGGGAGGTTGTCAACGGCCGTCGCGGAACCGCCAGGGCAACAAAGCTCAAAACTCTTGATTTCAGCGGCAAGACAGGGACGGCTCAGGTAGTAGGACGGAACAAGAATGATACAGCCGAAGGCGGTAAAGATGCGGAAGAACTTATAAAACCGCATGCCTGGTTCGTGGCGTATGCCCCGTCCGTTGATCCGGTCATAGCGATCGTAGTGATGATTGAGCACGGTGAGCACGGATCGAGTACTGCTGCGCCCATCGCGAGCAAACTTATCGAGGCCTATCTGGATGGCTTTGAAAATGGACCGGGACCGGTGGGCGGGCATCATGATCTTCCCGCTGGTCAAAATGATCAGGGCGCGGCCCTGGCCGGAGGAGATTGATACCCATGTTTGATCGACGTCTGGCGGAAAATTTTGACTGGACGCTGCTGGGGATTACCCTGGCTCTGAGCATGCTCGGGCTGGTTATCCTGTACAGCGCAGTCACGGCAGGTATAGCAGATCCTCAGAAAACACTGTGTATAAAGCAGTTGATCTGGCATTGTGCCGGCCTGGTCGCAATTTTGATTATAATTATGTTCAATTACAAAATACTGGATCAATGGGCCTATGCGATTTACGCCGCATGTATAGTACTTCTGCTCTGCGTAATGTTTTTCGGTAAATATGTCGCGGGCTCCAGACGCTGGCTGGCCCTGGGGCCTGTATCCGTGCAGCCGTCGGAAATGATGAAGATAGGCCTGATTATCGCTCTGGCGCACTATTATTCAAAAAATGTGAATATAAATGGCCTGACATTGCGGGAACTGCTTATCCCCGGCCTCCTGGTGATGCTTCCTTTTGGATTGATCGTCAAACAACCGGACTTGGGGACTGCCATTCTTCTGACTCTTATTGCAGGCGTCATGATGGTTTTTGTCAAAATAGAACGGCGGTCGTTTATCTGTATCATAGGCTTTTTTACCGCTATTATTCCACTGGTCTGGTTTTTACTGAAAGGATACCAGAAGCAGCGCATATTGACCTTTTTAAACCCGGACCGTGATCCACTGGGAGCCGGCTATCACATTATTCAGTCCAAGATTGCCATTGGCTCAGGTATGTTACGGGGCAAGGGGTTTTTGAGCGGAACTCAGAATGCACTCTCTTTTTTACCTGAACAGCACACGGATTTTATTTTTTCGGTTTTAGCTGAAGAATGGGGATTTGCCGGTTCCATTGCTCTTTTGCTGGTATTTTTACTGCTGATTTTCTGGGGAATAAATGTGGCTGTGCGCTGTCGTGATCCGTTTGGTATCATACTGTCCGTTGGTATGACCGCCATGATATTCTGGCATGTGTTTATCAATCTTTGTATGGTTATGGGACTGATGCCGGTTGTCGGTGTGCCTCTGCCATTTGTCAGCTACGGGGGATCATCCGTCATGACAATGATGATTTGCGTGGGAATTTTAATGAATGTCAGCATGCGCCGATTTATGTTTGAATAGGCCCGCCTGCTTTGATGGGGATGTGCTGAATTATGGAGAATAAGAGATAACTCAGATGTGTTATGATTTGGATAAAAATTTAAAAACCCTTTGACAATTTTCAGTTTGGAATGTTATACACGCGCGGTACGGAGTTGGAATCGAAATTTTCATTACGCTTTTTCTGAATAGCACGGAGGATGTCCTATGATAAATATTGATGTATCGGTTGTAATACAGGTCATCAATTTTATATTTCTGATCTGGATACTGAACCTTGTCCTATATAAACCAATTCGGAAAATTCTACTTCAAAGAAAAGAGAAATTAGCTGGTCTTGAGCAGGGCATTGATGAATTTAAGGCGGATGCCGGTGAAAAAGACGCTGCCTTTGCAGCGGGCATTAAAACGGCAAGAACCAGGGGGTTGAAGGAAAAGGGGGCATTGCTGGATGCTGCTGCGGAGGAGGAACAAAGGATAATCGATAAAATAAACGAAAAGGCGCAGGCAGACCTGACCGAGGTTCGGCGGAAAATTTCCAAAGACGCCGAGGATGTTAAAAGAAAATTGCAGCAAGAGGTGGATGCATTTGCAGATGCCATCGGTCAAAAAATTCTGGGGAGGGCTGTTTAATGAAAATTTGTCTTGATCGCCGGAAGCGACGGCCCGTTGTTTTGTTATTGATGGCCATACTTCTGTTTGGTTTTGCAACTGTTGCGTTGAGTTCGACGGAAGGCGGAGACCATGCGCAAGCGCACGAGTCAAAAGGGTGGGTGGTTACAGATACCTACCGGGTGATGAATTTCACTGTTTTGGCCCTGGCGCTTTTTTTTCTGCTGCGAAAGCCGCTGGCCAAAGGACTCAGCGACAGAACGACAGGCATCAGAGACCAGTTGAGTGATCTGGAAGCCAGAAAAAAAGAGGCTGAAGCCCAACTGGCGGCCTATAACGAAAAATTGGCCCAACTTGATCAGGAGGCTGAACAACTGGTTGCCGAATATGTCCGTCAGGGTAATGAAACCAGGGAAAGAATATTGAAGGAAGCAGAAAAGGCTGCGGAAAAACTTGAAATTCAGGCTCTGCGCAATATTGAACATGAATTTAAAACAGCCAAAGCAAAACTGAAGGAAGATATTCTGGAAAAGGCGCTCGTAAAGGCAGAAGAGATTATTCAGGAAAGAATTACGGCCAAGGATCAGGACCGGCTGGTTGATGAATACTTAGAAAAGGTGGTGGCATAATGAAAAATATGGCAATAGCACGGCGTTATGCCAAGGCACTGCTGCTTATCGGCAAAGAGGACGGCCGGACTGAAATTTACAGGGCCGAACTTGCCGGGGTTTCAGGCTTGATTGAAGCAGAAAAAGAGTTATGGCAGGCGCTTACCAATCCTTTATACAATGCGACAAACCGTAAAAAAGTGCTTGAATCGGTCATTGCGCAACTGGATCTTTCAAAGGCAATGAAATCATTTCTGTTTCTGCTTTTTGATAAGGGCCGGTTTGGTTTTTTGACTGCGATCAATGATTTTTATCAGAAACTGGCCGATGAGTTAAAGGGCGTTGCCCGGGCCAGTCTGGTTTCGGCTTCGGAACTTTCATCCGAGACCATCGAAAAGATTCGTGCAGCCCTGTCCGATCGGACAGGAAAAGATATTGTATTGGAGGTCGAACAGGATCCCAGCCTCATCGGAGGGATAGTCACCAGATTAGGCGACCTTGTTCTGGACGGGAGTATTAGAACTCAGTTGCTTAATATGAGAGAATCTTTAAAAAGGGGTGAGAGTGCATAATGGAATTAAGAGCTGAAGAAATAAGTCAGATCATTAAAGAGCAGATTACCGATTACGACAAGAAGATAGAACTGAGTGAAACCGGGATAGTCTTGTCTGTGGGTGATGGTATCGCCAGGATATATGGACTTGAAAAAGTCATGGCGATGGAACTGGTCGAATTCCCCGGCGGTATTCTTGGGCTGGTGTTGAACCTCGAAGAGGATAACGTGGGCGTAGCCATTATGGGGGAAGACATCCACATCAAGGAAGGGGACATGGTCAAGCGTACCGAACGGATTGCCCAGGTACCGGTGGGCGAGGAAGTGCTTGGCCGGGTTGTCTCCGCCGTGGGTGAACCTATTGACGGTAAAGGCCCCATTGACGCAAAGTCGTCCAGGCGGGTTGAAATGGTGGCGCCTGGTGTTATTGCGCGTAAGGGCGTGCATGAACCCTGCTACACAGGTCTGAAAGCCATTGATGCAATGACCCCGGTGGGCAGGGGGCAGCGTGAGTTGATCATCGGCGATCGCCAGATCGGTAAAACCGCAGTGGCTGTTGATGCGATTCTCGCGCAAAAAAATACAGATGTGAAATGTATCTATGTTGCCTGCGGGCAGAAAAAATCGACTGTTGCCCAGGTGCATGCGGTGCTGGAAAAATATGGCGCCATGGAATATACCACGATTGTTTCAGCCTGTGCCAGTGATCCGGCAACTCTGCAGTATATTGCGCCTTATGCCGGCTGTGCCATGGGCGAATATTTTCGCGATAAAGGTGAACATGCTCTGATTATCTATGACGATCTTTCCAAACAGGCGGTTGCTTATCGCCAGGTGTCTCTGCTGCTTCGCCGTCCGCCCGGGCGTGAAGCCTATCCCGGCGATATTTTTTATAATCATTCACGTCTGCTGGAGAGAGCTGCCAAATTGAATGATGAACTTGGGGCCGGTTCCCTGACGGCACTGCCCATCATTGAGACCCAGGCCGGCGATGTTTCCGCCTTTATTCCTACCAATGTGATTTCGATTACCGATGGCCAGATATATCTTGAGCCGGCCCTCTTTTTTGCCGGTGTGCGACCGTCAATCAACGTGGGCCTGTCCGTGTCCAGGGTTGGCGGTGCGGCACAGGTTAAGGCCATGAAACAGGTGGCGGGTACCCTGCGGCTGGATCTGGCACAATTTCGTGAACTGGAAGCATTTGCCGCCTTTGGCAGTGATCTGGATGCAGCGACTCAGAAACAGTTGACCCGGGGCGAACGAATGGTTGAAATCTTAAAGCAACCCCAGTATCAACCTCTGCCTCTGGAAAAACAGGTGGCCATTCTCTTTGCCGGAACCCATGGTTTCCTGGATGAATATCCCGTGAATGTTCTGGGTAAATATGAAGCCGGACTGTACTCTTTTATCGAAGACCGGTATCCCCAGATTTTTACCGAACTGGTGGAAAAAGAAGTCATCTCGGATGATCTGGACAAGGTTATGACCGATGCCCTGACTGCGTATGGCGAGGAATTCAAGGATACCATAAAATAGGTTTTGTACCTGGCCGCGAGTTGGAATTATCACCGGGTTAATTGGGAGATATCTAAACTTGTGAATAAAAACCTGTAATTGTGAAATAAGGGCTGATTCTATGGCAAGCTTAAAAGATGTCCAGAACAAAATAGCAGCAGTCAAAAAGACCAAGCAGATCACAAAAGCCATGAATATGGTGGCAACATCGCGACTGCGGGGGGCACAGGCCAATATGGACGGATTCCGCCCATATGCCGGCAAATTTTCCGAAGTTTTGGGAAGCCTGGCCCAGAAGGCGGGCGAAGAGGCCAGCCCATTGCTGGTTCCCCGAGAGGGTGTCAAAAATATTCACGTGGTTTTGTGTACTTCAGACAGGGGGCTGTGCGGTGGTTTCAATGTGAATTTGATTGAAAAAACTCAGACGTTTCTGGATGAGAAAACAGACGAAGATATCCATGTGACATTTTCTTGTTTTGGTAAAAAAGGCCGTGACTGGATACGTAAGAATAAATGGGTTGTCGAGGATGAATATATCGGGATCGTTGGAACTAAATTCGGATTCAACGTGGCTTCAACCGCCGGTAGGAAACTTGTGGAAGGCTATCTGAATGATTCCTATGATGAAGTTTATATCGTCTATGCTGAATTTATCAGCATGGCCAGGCAGATCCCGACTTTGAAACAACTGCTGCCCATACCTCCGATCGAGACTTTTGAGGAGGGATCGGACACTGAAGAAAATACCTTCATGGCCGAACATATCTGTGAGCCTTCACCGGAGGCACTGCTGGGAGAACTCCTTCCAAAGAGTATCTATGTCCAGTTGCACAGTGGGCTGCTGGAAACATCAACCAGTGAACATGCGGCCCGGATGGCTGCCATGGATAATGCCACGAATGCCTGCAATGACATGATCGAAAATCTGACACTTGCATTTAACAAGGCCCGGCAGGCCGCTATTACAGCGGAGTTGATGGATATTGTCGGTGGCGCCGAGGCCTTAAAGGGCTAAATTTAAAAAGAGTTAATCGTTATTCAGTGATTGTAATTCGAATGACGAAAAACCCCTAATAAATAATTAATTTGGAGGTCTTTTGATGGGAGAGAACACTGGAACGATTACACAGGTTATAGGACCTGTCGTTGATGTAGAATTCGAGCAGGGAAAATTGCCTACGATTTATACGGCACTCACGATTACAAACCCGGCCATTGATGACCAGGAGGATAATCTGATTGTTGAAGTGGCACAGCATCTGGGTGATAATGTTGTCCGCACCATTGCCATGGATGTAACCGATGGTCTGACCCGGGGGCAGGTGGTAAAAGACACCGGCAAACCGATTATGATGCCCGTGGGCGAAGCCGGCCTGGGACGGGTGCTGAATGTAGTGGGAAAGCCGGTAGATGGTCTGGGCCCGGTAAGTCAGGAAAATATGCTTCCCATACATCGTGAAGCACCGCAGTTCACTGAACAGGATACCACGGTGCGTGTTCTTGAGACCGGGATCAAAGTTATCGATCTGCTTGTTCCCTTTCCAAGAGGTGGTAAAATGGGGCTGTTCGGCGGTGCCGGCGTGGGCAAAACCGTTATTATGATGGAAATGGTCAACAACATCGCCATGCAGCACGGCGGTATTTCAGTATTTGCCGGTGTTGGAGAGCGGACCCGCGAGGGTAACGATCTCTACCATGAAATGAAAGATTCCGGTGTCTTGCCCAAGGCGGCCCTGGTATACGGTCAGATGACCGAACCACCCGGCGCCAGGGCCAGAGTAGCTCTTTCCGCCCTGACAGCAGCGGAATATTACCGGGATGAAGAGGGCCAGGACGTTCTTATTTTTATTGACAATATTTTTAGATTTACCCAGGCGGGTTCCGAGGTCTCGGCCCTGCTTGGCCGCATGCCTTCCGCCGTTGGTTATCAGCCGACGCTGGCCGTTGACCTTGGTGAACTGCAGGAGCGGATTACATCAACCGATAAGGGATCAATTACGGCGGTTCAGTGTGTCTATGTTCCTGCCGATGACCTCACGGATCCGGCCCCGGCCACAACATTCGCCCATCTGGACGGTACCGTGGTGCTTTCCCGTAAACTGGTTGAACTCGGCATTTATCCTTCGGTGGATCCGCTGGATTCCACATCGAGAATTCTGGACGCGAACTATATTGGGGAGGATCATTATCAGACTTCCCGGAAGGTACAGCAGATTCTGCAAAAATATACGGAACTGCAGGATATTATTGCTATTCTCGGTATTGATGAGTTGTCCGACGAAGACAAAATCACCGTTGCCCGGGCCAGAAAGATTCAACGCTTTCTGTCTCAGCCTTTTCATGTGGCCGAAGTATTTACGAATGTACCGGGTGCCTATGTAAAAATAGAGGATACAGTGCAGGGATTCAAGGAGATAGTCGAAGGGAAGCATGATGATCTCCCCGAGCAGGCATTTTACATGGTCGGCAATATTGATGGAGTGATCGAAAAGGCCAAAACCTTGTCCGAAGGTTAATAACAGTGGAAGGTAAAATATGGCTGAGAATATCAGAATAGAAGTGGTAACTCCCGAGCATGAGATTGTTAACGAAGATGCCCGGATCGTCATGGCTCCGGGTAGTCTTGGAGAATTTGGTGTACTTGTTGGTCATACACCCTTTATGACGTCCCTCAAAACCGGCGTGGTATGTTATGATGACGCCGGTGGCAATGAGCAGTTCATATGTGTCAGCGGCGGATTTGCGGAAGCTTTACCGGACAAGATCACCATACTCGCGGAAGCGGCTGAAAAATGTGAGGATATCGACGTGCAAAGAGCTACCGCGGCAAAGGAGCGTGCCGAGAAACGACTGGCGGACAAAGGCAATGACGCTATCGACTTTGCCCGTGCGCGTATCGCTCTTGAAAGAGCGATAAACCGAATCAATACAGCCGGCAGCAATTGATATGTTCGGTTATTCGTCGGTATAAATTTTAATTGGTTATATTGCAACAAAACGAAAATAAAGGAAAAGGACAAGCCCGATAATTGGGTTTGTCCTTTTTTTTATACGGAATTTGTTAAGATTGTCTCAAATACCCTGTCCCTGACGTTTGTTCTTAAATTAGCTTGACTTTTTTTTAGCTGAAAGACTATAGTTAAAAGCAATGAGGTGATAAATTGAATAATGAATTGATATTGCAGCAATTTGACGAAATCGAGCAGAGAATTGAAACATTGATAACAGAGCGCGAGTCCCTAAAAACAGCCAACTCGGAGCTTTCGTACAAAGTTGAAGCTTTGGAAACCAAACTCAAGGCAAAATTTGAAGAGGAAACGCGAAACATTGAGACAAAACGCTTGATTAAGTCAAAAATAGACAGCCTGATCAATCGATTGGGCGATGTTGACGAAAAAAATGAATGATACGAAAAATTAAATGGTTGGGGAAAGGTGATCAGATCATAATTGGATCAATTTCTATCAATAGAGATTTTTGGACAAACATACAGATTTAAAGCCGGGGAAGAGAGCGTAAATGCACAGGCTGTTGCAGATTTTCTGGCCAGGGAAATTCATGAAGTTGAAAGTAAACTGGCCGACGGCCCGGCGAATATTGAGAAAAAGGCAATTCTTGTTTTGGCGGCCCTTAATATTTCAAATAAATATCTGGATCTTGAAAAAAGCTATGTGGAACTGTTCGAAACAATAGAAAGTCGTTCCTCGAATCTTATCAGCACGATTGATAGAAATTGTAATATTAAAGAAAACCCAATCAGACCGCTTTTATGACAAAAATAGTAACCAGGCATATGTTTATATAGCACATGCTCGGAATGCAATTTGTTTACATTAAAATTATGTAAACCCGGCCTTGATCAATTGATTAAGATATGCAGCGTTATGGTGGCAATGCCCCTGCTGTGTTCGTGATTGGAAGATGTTCTTTGATCCAACACTTTATAAAAAGGGAGCTTTCCCTGGTTTTGGTGTGCAAGTTCTGCTCGTACAGAAAAGCCTGAAGAAACTAAAAGGCGCCCACCGTTTTGAATAGGTTCAAAGACCTGACAACACGGCATTATGCAGGGGCTTTTATTGAAAACGGCCGTGGTGAATATATTAATTTTTATTAATCGTATAATCCTGATTGCATTCTTTTATTTTTGTAAATTTTTATATAAAAAAGCGTTTACCTTCCCCGGACAGCCATTCCTTAAATTCTTTGTTTCATGCCTGTATATTGCATCATGTTTTTGACGCAGCTCATACCAAACCATAGCGTAATATTAAAAAATAATACAAAAAATGCACCTGAAAAATGATTCCAGGTTGGTTCTAATTTCATTTGTGCGAAAGACAATAGCCGAGTGCAGGTGCTAAATATATAACAGGAGACGTATCATGAACTATGAATATTATATACTGTTAGGCCCGATAGGTTTTGGCCTTGGGATTGTTGTCGCCCTTTTGATCAGGGGGAAAAGCCTGGCCAGGAAAGTAGCGCTTGCAAACGATGAAGCTTTGAGTATCAAGGAAGATGCCAAGAGAAAAGCGGAAAATTTAATCAGGGAAGCACGTCTGGAAGCCAAGGATCGGCTGTTTACTCTGAAAAATGAATTCGAGGCGGAGAGCAAGGAGACCCGGGAAGAGTTTAAAAAAAAGGAGCGCCGTTTAACCCAGAAGGAAGAGATTCTTGATCGGAAGTTGGAAAATAGTGAACGCAGGGAAAGAGAGTGTATCCGACGCGAAAAAAAATTGCAAAACAGGGAAAATTTAATTGAGAAAGAGGAAAAAAAATATAAAACACTGATCGAGGAACAGAAACTCCAGTTGGAAAAAATATCCAGCCTGACCGCTGACCAGGCCAAGGAGTTGCTGATCAGGGCCATGGAAAACGAGGCAAGACACGAAGGCGCCCGCCTGATTAAAAAGATCGAAAATGAGGCACAGGAGGATGCTGCCAAAAGAGCAAAAAAAATTATAGCAACCGCTATTCAGCGATACGCCGGAGACTATGTTGCCGAACGGACAGTTTCGGTCGTACAACTTCCCAGTGATGAGATGAAAGGCCGCATAATCGGCAGGGAGGGCCGCAATATCCGCGCGCTTGAAGCCGCTACCGGAATTGATTTGATTATTGATGATACTCCGGAGGCGGTTATTCTTTCGGGATATAACCCGGTCAGGCGGGAAGTCGCCCGCATTTCCCTTCAGAGGCTTATCTCGGACGGACGGATACATCCGGCACGCATAGAAGATATTGTGAAAAAGGTTGAAAAAGAGGTCGATAAGACGATAATGGAGGCCGGAGAGCAAGCCGCGTTTGATTTGGGAGTACATGGTGTACACAAAAAATTGATCGGATATCTGGGCCGTTTGAAGTTTCGAACGAGCTACGCGCAGAATGTACTGCAGCATTCTATCGAGGTGGGTTTTTTATGTGGAATAATGGCTGCGGAATTGGGGCTCAACCAGAAGCGGGCTAAACGGATGGGCCTGCTGCATGATCTCGGAAAGGCGATTGATCACGAGGTCGAAGGCCCCCATGCCCTTATTGGTTCAAAACTCGCCAAGAAATTCGGGGAGTCGCCAAGAATCGTGCATGCGATCGCATGCCATCATGAAGATATACCCCCTGTAAGTGTTTATGATTTACTGGTTCAGGCTGCCGACAGCCTGTCCGGAGCCCGCCCCGGCGCACGCAAGGAGATTCTTGAAAATTATGTCAAAAGGCTTGAAGATCTTGAGGAAATTGCCAACTCATTTAATGGTGTCGCTAACTCCTATGCCATTCAGGCCGGCAGAGAAGTGCGGATTCTTGTTGAAAGCAACATTGTTTCAGATGAAAATGCAATTTTGATGAGCAGGGATGTGGCTAAGAAGATAGAAGAAGCCTTGACTTTTCCAGGTCAGATTAAGATTACGGTTATTCGGGAAACCCGGGCGGTTGAATATGCCAATAAATGATTTGTTGAAAGGTTTAAATAAATGAAAAATATACTAGATATTCTCATAGAACGAGGATTTGTAGAAAACACAACTCATGAAAAAGAGCTGCGTGATTATTTAAACGGAGGCTCCAGGAGCTGTTATATCGGTTTTGATCCTACTGCATCCAGTTTACATATCGGGAGTCTCGTGCCGATAATGTCCCTGGCTCATATGCAACGAAACGGGCACAGGCCCATAGCCCTGGTAGGGGGCGGTACCGGCCTTGTAGGTGATCCAAGTGGAAAAACCGAAATGCGAAAAATTCTCACTCCGGATATAGTTGAGGAAAATGCACTGGCCCTGAAAAAACAGTTATCCCTGTTTATTGATTTTGATGGTGACAAGGCACTGTTGATAAATAATGCAGATTGGCTGACAAAGCTTGAATACATTCCATTTTTAAGGGACATTGGCCGTCATTTTTCAGTCAACAGGATGATAAAGGCGGAAAGTTACAAGGTTCGACTTGAATCGGAAGAGGGTTTGAATTTTATTGAATTTAATTATATGCTGCTTCAATCCTATGATTTTTTGCATCTTTTTAATACACACGACTGCCGGTTGCAGATGGGCGGCAGTGATCAATGGGGCAACATTGTAAGTGGTATTGAATTGATCCGTAAGGTACGCCGTAATACCGCATTTGGTATAACCTTTCCGCTGATTACCACATCGGGTGGTGCGAAAATGGGAAAAACCGCCAAGGGGGCTGTGTGGCTGGATGAAGACAGGACATCTCCTTATGATTATTTTCAATACTGGATCAATTGTGACGATAAGGATGTTGAACGTTTTCTTGCACTTTACACTTTTTTGCCCATTGAAGAAATCAGAAAGGTTTCAGATCTTACGGACAGGGATCTAAACTGCACTAAAGCGATTCTGGCCTTTGAAACAACTCAGATTGTTCATGGGCGGGCTAAAGCCATTAACGCTTATGAGGCGGCTTCCAGTATGTTCGGCAACAGGGTTATACCCCCGGATATACTACCCTCCAGTACGATTATCCGGGAGACCTCCGACACCAGTGATACTGCCGTACCGTATTCTTTTGTGGATTTGGATGAACTTAAAGCCGGCATCCCGGCTTTCAAGGTTTTCCAGATGGCCGGTCTGACGACTTCCAGCGGAGCTGCGCGCAGATTGATACAACAAGGCGGCGCATATATCAATAACAAGCGGTTAACCATGGTAGATTACAGTGTAACCGCGGATGATGTCATGGGCGCGGAAATATTGCTTCGTTCAGGCAAAAAACGGTTTCATAAAATTAAGATTAAAAAATAGTATTAATGTTTGACTTTTATGTATCCGTGAGGTAGAAAGTCGCTCGTTTGTCTGACACCGACGCTTAGAACGTCCAGTTTGGATAGGCGGGGTTTTTTTAAAGGTCAGAGGGTTGAAGGCTCAAATGCCGGAGAACTGAAACAGTTAATTGAACTTGACTGAAAATGATTTTAAAAAAACAGTAAAAAAGCTAAAAAAAGACTTGACGGATAGTGCGTTAAGAGAGTATAAGATCGTTTTTATCAGCAAGCACGAAACAATTTTTTTTTGAT
>NBLJ01000020.1 GCA_002084545.1 Desulfobacteraceae bacterium 4572_123
AAGATTGCCGGCGCCCACCATGAAAAATTGGACGGCAGCGGATATCCCGATGGATTAAAAGGGGACGAGATACCATTTGGTGCCAGAATTATTGCTGTAGCCGATATTTTTGAGGCCGTCACCGCCAAACGCCATTATCGTGAGCCCATGCTAATTGACGACGCATTTGCTCTTTTAAACGACCTTGCCGACAAACATCTTGACCGTGAGGTCATAGATGCTTTATGGAATTATTACAAAAAAACAAACCTGGTTAAATTTTATGGTCGAAAAGAGTTTGCCTGATTCTATTACAAATGCCCATGAAATCAGCAAACGAGGTGCGGTTCATGTTGAATCCATATATTTTACGGTTTGGTACCCCGGCACAAAATAAGAGGTGTATATGTAAATCGCCTTGGATCTGAAAAAAATGTCTGATATTCCTCAACAAATTCATCATACCCGCCCGCGTATTCACTAAAATGATAACCCGCCCTTTTCGCTCCGACCAGCACTTTACGGGTCCAGTTAAAGTCATCTTTTTCTTTTAATTCTCCGAAAATCAGGTGGTGTGGTTCCATGGCCACATTTATGTTTTTATATCTTAGATCATAAAGGTAAGAATATAGCTTAATGCCGATATACGGATCAAAATCAAAATTAGTTTCAAGGGTTTTCATTATTCCGGCAATGGCCCGATCAAGCCTCGGGGGGATGCCGGAGTGCCTGAGGCAGTTACAATCTAAATCGACAAGACAAAGAACACCTCCGGGTTTTAGCATATTCGACAGATTTTTTATGATTTCAAAACTTTTGGTCCGATGGTATTCCAGAAAAAATCTAACCCAGATAAAATCAAACCGACCAACTTCATCAAGAGGTTGGTATACGTTTTTACAAACATATTCGATCCCCTTGCCGCAGTAGTTTTTTTGGGCGAAATCAATACGTTCCCTGGACATATCGATCCCAACCGCCTCTCCTCCCGGCTGTACCAGGCTGTGCAGATGATATGTTGTTTTGCCTGCCCCGATCAATATCTGTTTTTAAGACAAGCCGCAGTGCTTCATCTTTATCTTCCATTAAATAATTATAAGTTTTCATCATTTTTATTTTTCATATCTTATTATGGTTAAAAAAGTTTATTTACCACAATTAAAATCTTGATTCAATTTATATAAAATAAAAAACACCGTCAATACATTGACTTCTTGATTGCAGCGGCATATTATCCGATCTGTTTTTTAAAAAAATTGTTAAATAGTCGCCCCTGCAGCCTAAAATTTATAAATTCTTTCAGATATAAAAAAAGGAGATCCACCGCCTTGAGCCTAGACGCTATTATAATTTCCGACTCCGGTACGGACAGCCTCTCCGGCACGAATCCACTGAAACTCCAGATAGACGGAAAAACAGCCAGCATTCAGATGATATTAAATTATTTAAAACATCAGGGCCGGATTGAACCTCCAATTGAAGGCGATGATACCATGAGCTGGTCTTCCGCCCTCAAACTTAACGGCATCTATCTCCTTAGCCATCTGACCCGGAATAATTTCAAGGCTGCGGTTATCAAAGGATTTTATGAGGAAAAGGACGTTTTTTGTCAACTGCTTGAAGAAAATCCCCGGATGGTTATCATCTCGACCACCTTTATTTTCAGCAAACAGACACTTTTTCGACTTATTGAGGATATTCGTTCACTGGCGCCGGATATTTTTATCGTTGTCGGGGGACCTTTTGTGTACCTTTCCTACCTGATGCTGAAAAAAAGTGCTGATCCGGGTTACGATACCGATTCCGCCAGGGATGATTTTCTGTTTCTCGATGTCAACGGTGAACCTTCGGCGAACTTATACATTATCAGTCTGCGCGGTGAGCAAATACTTTGCCGGGTGCTTGACAAAATAAAAGATAATCAGTCGATAGATCATATGCCGAATACGGCAAGGCTTAAGGGAAAAACATATGAATTTCAAAGCCGTGTCGATGATATTACCGACTCGGGGAGTTTTCATATTGACTGGGATTGTCTGCCGGATGATATTTTCAAGTCAGGCGTGGTTCCCATGCAGGCCAGTGCAGGCTGCCCTTATAAATGTGCTTTCTGTAATTTTACCAAGGACCGCCGACTGACATTTGTGAAACCGCTGGATGAAATAATAGATGAATTAAAGGCGGTGAAAAAACGAGGCGTTCGGTATGTCTGGTTCGTAGACGATAATTTTCGTCTTGGAAGCCCTGACCTGAATGAAGTCTGCCGGAGATTTATTGATGAAGATCTGAATTTGCGATGGATGAGTTTTATCCGGGCCGGTACACTTCAAAACGTCGACATTGAATTACTGCGCCGGGCTGGTTGTATCGAAGTCCAGTTAGGTCTGGAATCCGCTGACCCCCAGATGTTGCGCAATATGAATAAGAAAGCCCGTCCGGCCATGTATGCCAGTGTCATTCCGGAACTGCTCGCGGCCGGTATCAACTGCTCCTGTTATTTTATTTTCGGTTTTCCCGGTGAAACCCGGGAAACAATTTCGCGTACCTGTGATTTCATCCAAACTATTGAACGTCCGGAATTAGACGGACTGCTCTCCTGGTCCATTTTCCCATTTATATTAAGCCCCCTTAGCCCGATCTATGAATCGGCAAACAGGCAGCCGTACGGATTAAAGGGTTACCTGCACAAATGGGAACATGCCACTATGAATTCCGAAGAGGCAAAAGCCCACGTACTGGAAGCCTTTCTGAATTTGAAAAATTCCGGTCCTATCTACAGGACCGATAATCAGGATATCCTTTCCGATCTTACACCTTCAAAGCGCCATCAGTTCGAGGCGCTTCGACATGGTCTTGCCAAAACTGCCCTGAAAAATCCTTTAGAATTTTCAAAGGTTGACATTTCCATTTTTGAACACATTTTTTAAGCATTGCATACTATACAAATCATTTTTAATTATCATATAAATATTTCAATTATTTTATTTTTTATTGAGGAGGAAGCATGGCCGGCCAAAAAGAGACACATGAATTTAAAACCGAAGTTCAACAGTTGATGAAAATTATTATCAATTCGCTTTATTCCAATCGGGAAATATTTTTACGGGAATTGATTTCCAATGCATCCGATGCCATTGACAGGCTGCAGTTTAAGTCTCAGACCGATCCCGACATTCTGGGAACAGATACCGAATTTAAGATTAAACTTACGGCTGATAAAGATGAAAAAACCCTGGAAATTTCCGATAACGGTATCGGCATGACCTATGATGAGGTCATGGAAAATATCGGTACCATTGCCAAAAGTGGAACCGCCGCTTTTTTGGAAGCCATTGAAAAGTCCAAATCCGAAAATGCGCTTACACCGGAACTTATCGGGCAGTTCGGCGTCGGTTTTTACAGCTCGTTTATTGTTGCCGACCATGTAACCCTGATTACCAGGGCCGCCGGGTCGGAAAAAGGTGTAAAATGGATGTCGGCCGGTGACGGTTCCTACACAATCGAAGAGGTTGACAAAGAATCCCGGGGCACCTCAATTGTTTTAAAACTCAAACCGGCTGCCAAGGACGAGCAGGATTTTACGGAAGAATGGGTATTGCGCCAGATAGTCAAGCAGCATTCCGATTTTGTCAGCTATCCCATTACAATGGATATAGAAAGAGACGAACCGGTTACCGATGATGACGGAAAGCCCATAGAGGGTAAGACTACCCATGTTGTCAGGGAAGAGACCCTGAACTCCATGAAAGCTATCTGGACCAGGAACAAAACTGATGTTACCGAGGAAGAATATACTGAATTTTACAAGCATCTGGCCCACGACTGGACCGAGCCGTTGACCCGGATTCATTTCAGGCTTGAAGGCACAACAGAGTATACTGCGCTGCTTTATATCCCTTCCAAGGCACCTTTTGATATGTTTAATCACGATCGTAGACACGGGGTACAGCTTTACTGCCGGCGTGTTTTTATCATGGATGACTGCAAGGAACTGATTCCTGAATATTTTCGGTTTGTTAAAGGAGTTGTGGATGCCGCCGACCTGAATCTTAATGTCAGCAGGGAGATTCTTCAGCAGGACCGGCTCGTGATGAATATTCGAAAAAATCTTGTAAAAAAGATTTTCGAGCTGCTAAGCGGCATGGAACAGGAACAGTATGAAAAATTTTATACGGAGTTCGGTTCGGTGCTCAAAGAGGGGATACACAGTGACCCGGGCAAGCAGGACAAAATCGCTGAACTGATTCGATATAAAACCACCCGGTCGGACGGCAAACTTGTGGCATTGAAGGATTATGTCGCCAATATGAAATTCGGGCAGAAATATATCTATTATATTACTGGTGATAATCTGTCTGCAATTCTCAATAGCCCGCATCTTGAAAAACTCAAGGAAAAAGATTATGAAGTCCTGCTGATGACCGATCCTGTAGATGAGTGGGTCGTTCAGTCGCTGACTGAATACGACGGCAAAAAACTGTGCAGCGCGGAAAAAGGCGATCTGGATATCGATGAAATCGACGATAAGAAAAAAAATGAATTCAGCGATCTTTTTGATTTTATCAAGTCCAATCTGGAAGAGAAAATAAAGGAGGTCAAACCTTCTTTGCGTCTGAAAGATTCGGTGGCCTGCCTGGCCGGGGATAATCATGACATGAGTGCCTACATGGAAAAAATTCTTAAATCCTCGGGCCAGGAAATGCCGCCGGTGAAACGGATATTGGAATTGAACATGGATCATCCAGTGCTTGTGGGGATCAAGGCTCTGTTTGAAAAGGACAAGGATAATGCGGCGCTGAAAGAGTACAGCAAACTGCTGCTGGATATGGCTGTAATCAGCGAAGGCGGCAAACTTGAAAATCCGGCCCGTTTTTCCAGAAAGGTCGGTGAGATGATGGCCAGTGCACTGGAAAAACCCGCGTAATTTAAATTTATAACCGATATTTCTTGACAGAGGAACAATCGGTATTAAGTTTCAGCTACGGACGCTTTGTGCGTCTTTAATATAGATTTAATTCCCTTTTCTCTGGGCGGTCGCCAACGCGGCCGCCCTTTTTGTTTTTGCATTCTCTTATGCCGCCTGGTTGTTATTTAAATCGGTAAAAACCATTTTTCCGCTCATACCTAAATCATATCCTGCGAAAGTACTTGTTGCCTCGGTAAAATCATTTTCATGCAGCATTCCTAAAAATAACTGCACCCCCTTGTCAAAAAACCTGCTTTTGTCGATGAGCAGGTCATAGCGTTCCCAGCGCAGCGGGATAAAATCCAGATCAAGCAGGGACGCCACATAGCGTATCGCAGGCCCTGCATCAGCCCGGCCATTTAAAATTTCAAGGCCGATATCAATGTGCCTGGACACTTCATTATGATAGCCCGCGATATCTTTTCCTTTGATACCGCACTTTTCCAATTCCCGGTCCAGCAGCAACCGGGTTCCGGTGGTGTTGGAGCGGTTCACTATTTTCAGATCCGGCCCGGCCAGATCCGCTATGCTGCGTATACCTTTCGGGTTGCCTTTTGGCACCAGCAGCCCCTGCTCTCTTTTGCAGAAGTTAATCATGACGGGCATATTATCGAATTCACGGTCTGCAAAATCAAAATTATATTCTTTCCCGTTATCCTGCATTAAATGACTCGATGCCATGTGGCACAGATTTCGACGAAGGGCTTGAAGCCCACCCATGCTGCCCAGATTGGCAAACACAGCAACATGTTCGGGAAAATTACTATTAAAAATTGATATGGCTTTGTCCAGCAGGGGGTCGTTGCTGCCGGTAATGATGAGCAGGCCGTCATAGGCGGGCAAAGATGTGCGCGGCTGCGGGTAGTTGCTGGTATTGGCATCGATCCACTGCTCCACCAAATGGAGAGGAAAAAGCCATTTGCCGGTTATCTTGGTGGCAGGAAGTCCCTTGTCCGATATGAGCGAATAGATCATCTTTTCATTGACATCCAGAAACTGGGCTACTTCTCTGGTTGAAAGCAGTTTTTTCATTTTCCCCTCCCGTTGTTTGTATTACAGGTATAGCTGTTAATTGTTTTTGTTATTTTCTGTCAAAATTTTTGATTTTTTATCCGATGAGGTATGGGTTACCGGCCTTTAGTTTTGCCGAGTATTGCCAACATTTTTTTTGCGGTTTTTTGATGGGTTGGGAATTTTGACGCCTGAATAAATGCGTGCTTTGCCCGTTTTGTATCTGTCATGTTCCAGGCCGCATATCCAAGCATGAGCCAGGCTTCTCCCGGCTGAATTTTTTCATGGGCCGCCTTTTCAAAAACACGGGCGGAATCCTTGTATTTTTTCATTTCATACAGTATGCGGCCCTTTAACATCAGCAGTTCGTCATTATTTGTATCCCGCAGGCCTTTTTCCACGGCAGCCAGTGCCCTGCCTGACTGATGCAGGCCAAGATAGCCGGAAACCAGATGCTTGACCAGGTCGGCATCTTTTTCTTTATTCAGCAGATCCTCGTAAAAGGATACGGCCCTGGCAGGAATTCCCAGCATCATGTTCAGGTCAGCCATCAGCCGTGTTTCCCGGTTGTTCAATGGGGTCAGGTAATGATAAAGCATCAGCGCTGCCAGGGCCTTTTCGTATTTTTCATCGGACAGATACATGTTGGTCAGGGCCTTCCACCATTTTTTTTCAATGGGATCTTCCATGGTCAACTGGAGCGCATAGGCCAGGGCCTTTTGTTTCATCTCCAGGGAGATATATTGATACAAAAGCGTTTCCTGCCACTGCTTCTTTTTTTTACCACTGCTTTTTTCAGCAAGCTCCCGGATATAGGGCAGGGCCCCGAGGGGTTTTCCCGATGCCATGAAAACCCGCACAAAATTTTCTTTCCATTCCATTGGAATCGGGTTCGCCGGAGATCGGGTCAGGCGGTCGATGATCTCCAGCGCATGTGAATATTCTGATGCGGCCATAAAGGAGACGAGGCTGTAATAGAGTGTTTTTGCCTGTTTCTTACTTGAGGACTCATATCCGTCCAAAAAGGCCCTGGCAGCCTTGTTATATTGTTCAAGGTCATAATAGCATTTGGCAAGGTTAAGCCATGCAGGTGAATGGCCCGGATTCTTGCCGACGGCGGCCAGATAATGATCAATGGCCGCCTGCGGCAGAGCTGTTGATAAATAGCAGTTGCCGAGGGTAAAATCTATCAGATAATGATTAAACCCTTTTTTCTCCGCGATAGAGGACTTTTGAATTTTGTCACCCCTGGCCTGAAATGCTTCGAGTATTTTGATGGCTCCGCTAAAATTTTCTTTTTCAATATAATTACCGGCCTTGTGCAAAATAAGCCGTGCGGCCAGGGGGATCTGCTCTTTTTCAGCGGCATACGCAGCCGTACATATAAAGAGGCAGAGTATGAGGGCCGGTATGAGCTTGAAAGTCCTTGGCTTAAATCTTATCATTGTTTTGTTAAGGTGAATTTTATGGTTTGTTCCGCCCAGGTCCTGACCGGTACACCTTCAACCATACCCGGTTTAAAACGCCAGGAGGAAACGGATCGGACGGCGCTCTTGTCGAAAATGCCTTCGGGGCGCGAGTCAATGATTTCGATCTTTTCCACAAGACCCTTCCGGTTTACAAGAAATTTTACCTTTACCCATCCCTCTATACCTCTTCGTTTTGCACGCAGGGGGAAGGTAGGAGGGATACTGACTATCGGTGAAAGCGGTGCGTCCAGGTCCTTAATACTGAAGACTCCATCCATGGCAGGGGCACTGAAAGCAGCCGTTTCCATGGCAGGGGACGGCAGTACGGGAGGGCCGACCGGCAGCTTTGGATTTATGTCAAAGTCAAGCCGGGGCAACTTGTCGATCACGGGCCGGGCCGGTACCGGTGCCTTGACTGCCGCTGTTTTGCGTGTTGCAATGGTTTCAGGCTTCGGTTTATACATTTTTTCAGGAGGAGGCGGTTCGGAGCGTTTGACCCTGACAATATCCAGCATCCGAAGTGGTTCCATTTTTTCGGAGCGCTCCGCCATACCGGTACTGAGCCCGGGCATCAGTCCGAACAGGGCCAGGTTCAGCATCAGGGAAAAAATTATTGCACCGGACCACAATAAAAATAATCGGGCCCAGTGGGTATGTGGTTTTATGGCGGACGATATCATTTCCAATTCAAATCTTTACCATTAGGCGTTAAATTTTCATTATTCACTTATTTTTCCCTGTTGGCCGCCAGGGAGATGTTCTCGGCACCGGCCATGCGGCAGCCGTCCATGACCCGGATGGCTGTGCCGGTACTGCTTTCCCGGTCCGCCACGATTACAACTCCGCCTTCCGGATTTTCAGCCAGGGCCCTTTCAATATTAGCCCTGACGGCCCGTATGTCGATTTCCCGGCTCTCCATGAAGATCCGGTTGTCATTGGTAATCCCGATGAGTATTCCGGCTTTTTCACGACTTACGGCCGTGGAGGCCGACGGCCTGTTGATATCCATCCCGGTTTCCTTGACAAAACTGGTTGTGACAAGAAAAAAGATAAGAAGGATAAAAACCATATCGATCATGGGAGCGATGTTTAATTCCAGGGTTTTTTTCTGGCCCCGCCTGGCTGCGGTTATATTGAGCATAATATTTCCTGTAAAAATTCGATTCAGACATACCTTTTAAGATAGATACCCAGCGAAGAGATCTGCTGTTTCAGGCTTTCAGCCCGGCCGGTGAGAAAATTGCACATGTATAATCCGGGAATGGCCACAAGCAATCCGGTCTGGGTGGTGATTAATGCCTCGGAGATCCCCCCTGCCATGGCCCGGGCATTGCCGGTACCGAAAAAACTGATAATATCGAATGTCGCGATCATTCCCGTTACCGTGCCCAAAAGCCCTAAAAACGGAGCCACGCCCACCAGAACGCGGATAAAGGCCAGATATTTGTCCAGAGAGGCCACCACCGCCATAACGGTTTCATCCAGGATACGTTTATCCATACTTGTGCTATTGCTGCGGCGCAGCAAAAATTCGGAAATAAACAGGGCGGTAATTCCCTTGTATCTGCCCCTGTCCGGAAACTCTCCCGTTCGGACAAATTCCCCTGCCTTTTCCCGGGTCATGTTTTTTCGGTACAACTGCCGGAGAAATATGACACGGTTGAAAATCAGCATCCACATGATCACCGACACGATAAGCAGCGGAATCATGACAATGCCGCCCGAGCGCAGAAAATTTTCCGCCCGGAAGAGATACTCCTGTAAAAAAATAAACATACGCCCTTTCTGACCGTATTTCAGCTTTTTGTATGTGCGCCCTTGAACAGGGTATTGATAAATGTTACGGACTTTTCTTCCATCTGCCCGATCAACGTTTCCACCCGCCGCGATAAAAACGTATGACACAGCATGATGGGTATGGCAACGGCCAGGCCCAGCATGGTGGTCACCAGTGCTTCGGAAATACCGCCGGACATCATTTTCGGATCACCGGTTCCAAAATAGGTGATTACATGAAACGTATTGATCATGCCTGTCACCGTACCTAATAGCCCCAGCAGCGGCGCAATTCCCGCCAGCATTCCCAGCGTCGACAGAAATCGTTCCAGGCTTGGAATTTCACGTAAGATAGCCTCCTGCATGACATTTTCCATATCTTCCCGTGTTGCGCAGGCTGCCCGGGTGCCCTGAAGCAGCACACCGGCAATGGATTTATGCCGGTAGGGTGCACAGATCCTGCCGCAGGCATCCCAGTTTCTCTCCGATGCCGGTCCTGTGATTTTTTTCATCAGGCGATCGGCGTTCATTCCTTTCCGGGTCAGGGAAAAGAGCCTTTCCAGTACAATCAGCATGGCCAGGATGCCGACTCCCAGAATCGGCCATACAATGGGGCCGCCGCTTTTGATTTGATCGGCAAGACTGAGCCGGTGGGTTAACTGGCGCAGAGCGCTGCCCCGGGAAATGTCCATGAAAATATTTTCCGATTCTCCGGCCATGTAACGAGCGATATTTTTCTTGATACGCGCGGACGGCGGTTTTGACAGGGCAAACAGTCGGTGACTTTTATCGGAATAGATCAGGAAACCGATCTCTTTGTCGATGCGGTAGGCCGTCGTAAAATTCCCCAGTACGAGGATATCACCGGAAACATCTTCGCCGGAGCGATCGACCATGGGGCCGTGGGTCAGGCGTACCTCGCCCGATTTTTGAATTTCATCAAAATAGAGATCGATCATGGCGCGAATGTCATCCATACCCGGGAATCGGGTCTGGTTTTTCAAGGGCTTCAACGCCTCCTGCCGGGTCGGCGCAAAGGCGCTTTGCTGGCTCTGATCCAGAAGACCGTCCAGGTCCCCTGCGGCAATCTTGATAAATCCGGCCAGCTCTTTTGATGCGGCATCCGCCTGCCGGCGTTTTTGGGTCAGTTTTTCTTTTTCAGCGGCCAGTTGATCAATTTTTTTACGATACTGTTCATTGTCACCGGCAAGTTTTTTTTTCTTTGCCTTAAGCGCACGGATCGCCTGTTGCAGGGCCTTTTTGTCCGACAGGATCTTTTTCCTGCTTTTTTCAGCCTCCTGTTGGGCCATCTGTTTTTCCAGAGCAGCTTTTTGCAGCAAATCCGCCTTTTTTTGCCTGTCTGCCATGGAGGCGGCACGCATATCATCGGCATGGGCAGAGCCGAGGCTCAGGCAAAGGCAAAGGCACAAAAAAAATAATTTCGATAAAATTCGTTTCATTGTGGTTTGATCCTCCCCAGCGGAAGGTTCAACAGGTCTGCCGAACGTCTCTTGGCACCGATTTCAAAGGCGCTGCCAATATCCCGGTTATATCTGTGCGGCAGCAAATGCCACCTGGATGTCAGGGGGTTAAAATATCCGGTTTCTTTTTGGTCCAGGGACTGGAAAAAAAGTGACAGCCTCCCCAGCCGGAATATGTCGGCCAGGATGTTTTTATTGCCCACGGATATTTTTTTTTGATAAATTTCAACGGTATTGCCATATTCCGCTTCGATGGAAAGAGCCTCCATGACTTTCCGGAATTTTTCGGTGACAGCTATATTGGTATCATCCATGATCCTGCTGAGATTTTTCAGCCGAGTGCGCCGTTCCACGAGTAGAAACGGCAGACTGGATTCCACCATTGCCTCCAGACGGCTGCGGGTTTCGTTTAAAAAAGGCAGAAGTTCCGTCGTCATGCGGTCGATTTCATCGATTTCACGTTTTAATTCATCCACGGCCGCCTGCTCTGCCGCCGTCTTTTTCTGCAACTTTTTGTTCAGGGCCGCCAGTTGTGCCGTTTCCCTGGTCAGTGTGTCAAATTCGGCGGTCATTTCCGCCTTGTGTTCAAACCAGACATCCTCGGATTTCTGGGTGCTTTGTCTGATATCTATTGAATCGCTCACCTGCCCGGTTACCTGCTCGGTAAACTCCTGGCTTTGGCCGATCCCGGTAAATATCAGGCATACCATACAGACTGCAATAAAGACTCGTTTATTCAAAATAGTTTCCTCCCTGTGCAGGAGACGTATCTGCCCGCCAAGCATATCATCAAAACAATTGTGATAATAATTTAAACAAGAAATATAAGATGATAAACAATCGGTTTCAAGCTAAAAACAATTGATCTGTGTTTTTATATTCAGATGGTTGCGGGAAAAAGCTTGCGGCATATCCGCCAAAGCCTCTGTTACGGTGCTTATGGCGGTTTCAATGCCGATTCGGGCCCTGACACAGGGATACGGCTGGCGGGGCAGGTAGTTGAAGTGGCTGCGGGAGGAGCCTGCGGGATGTTCCGTTTTTTTAAACTGGAACAGCGCCGTGCTCAACGGTAAGCGCAACGATATCCCCGGCACTGATATCTCTGGAGGAGACACCCTTTTTAACGGCCAGGGCTGCTGCCGCACCCATGGCCTGGCCCATGGCCATGCATGTGCATTGTGCCCGAATACCGGCAAACGCCACCCGTTCGGCGGATACGATTCTGCCGGCTACGGTTATTCGCGAACTGCCTTTGGGAATAAGCGCCCTGAACGGCACCGTGGGCAGCATGTCCCTGGATTCATGAAAATAAACGTCGCACCCTTTTTCTTTGCTGTGCAGGTCGATGTAGTTGAATGCATTGCACACCTTGTCCTCAAAATCCGTTGCCTGCATGAAATCCTGTTTTGTAACGATGTATTCGCCCACTGCCCTGTAGGTCTCCCTGGCCAGTGCATGGGGATACATTGTTTTGAGAACAGCTCTTTCACAGCCGGGAATCGATGAGGTTACAAATTTGAACATCCGCAGCATTCTGGCCCTTCCCTCCAGATTGGCGCGTGTCTGACCATCCGCATCGGACGTATCCGCATCATAAATGTGGGTTCCGTTGTGGCCGCCGTGATCAAGGTAGTTTTTAAAGGGCAGCATGTTGGGGTAGGCAAAATCTCCTTTTTTCAGAGTCCCGTTTTGCACTGCTTCTTCGTACAGGGCCTGAACCTCTTTTTCCCATATCTGTTCATGCTCGATATTCTCGATTTTGTACTGATAGGTGCCCGGCTGCGGGACTTTACTGTGAAGCACCCCCAGACCGAGAATTCGCAATACATCCGAATCACCGGTGCAATCTATGATTTCCCGGGCCCTTGTGAGCCGTTTTATTCCGCGGCCCAGCGACGTGACTTCCCACTGGTTACCCACTGCTTTTACGTCGGCGACAAACTCATGGTAATGGAGGTTGACCCCGGCCTTTACAGCTTCTTCCTCAGCGATGGCCGCGTAAATCGGGATATTGATATAGCTGTAGTAGCCGGGTGTTTCCACGGGTCTTCTTTTGCGGTAATCCGGTATGGGAAGACCCTCGATTTTTTTTGACTTCGTGTAAAGTTCCCAGGCAATGCCCTGAACCACCGGGCCATGGGTGCTGAAAAAGTGATTGGGCATATTTACACCGCCACTTGTGGTGGTTCCCCCCAGCATGGTTCCCGCCTCAATGACGGCGGTTTTAACCCCGGCCCTGGCGGCCTGCAGCGCGGCGATGTGCCCGGCCGTTCCGCCGCCGGCAATTACCACATCCACGGTTTCGCTTATGCATTTCATTGAGCGGCTCCTTATGCAATTCTGACCCCTTGTTTTTTTAAGACTTTTTGGAGCGTGGAGATCTTCACTTTCCGGCAGGCAACGTTTTCTTTTATGGAAACGGCGGCGGCGACCCCTGCACCCTGGCCTGTGACGGTGCAGCACATCATGTTGCGGGCCGCTGCATGGGATATTTTGTCTCCGGCGACACAGCGCCCTGCGATCAGAAGATTCTCTATTTTCCGTGGAACCAGAATGCCGAAGGGTACCTGGAAGTATCGGCCGGTGGTGGGAAGAATCAATAACCCGGACCCGTCGATAAACTCGGGACAGATACCGATGGCATCCTCAAACCGTCCCTGGTGCCGCACATCGTTTCCAGTCAGATTGTATTTTCCGATGATTTTTCGGGTATCCCTGATCCCGACCGTCATACCGAAATTTCTGAGTTTGGCCTTTTCAAAACCCGGGACGTACTGTTTTAATGCCTTTATGGCCAGAAGGGCCTGTTTTCGGCCGTCTATTTCAGCCCGGGTCAGGTCCCGGACATCGGTGCCGTCACAATTTGATATACAGGTCATGTTCAGGTAGGTGGCTTCGCCTGTATCCGATATTGTGCTCCAGGTGCCGCCGATGCTGGTCAGCTCCGCGGGAATTGTACCGTCTTTGCGAGCCCTTTGAAAAGGTTCCGACAGGTAGGGGCTGAAAAGATTTTTTTCTTTTCCACTTGTTTCAATGGCCCATTTTTTGTCCCAGTCTCCGTAGGTGGGTTTTTTTTTCGCGACATAGTCGAGGAATTTGTCTTTGTTTACGTCTGTGCAGGAAAAAACAACGGTTGCTCCCATCATCTCATCCCTGGGAGTTTTGCGCACCGGGGCACCGGCATGCCAGGCAATATCCGCGTCTCCGGTGGCATCAATCACCCGTTTGGCCAGGATGGCCTGCCGGCCGGATTTGCTTTCGGTAATAATGCCTTTTATGCTGGGGCCGTCCATCAGCACATGGGCCGCAGGGCAGTGCAAAAGGGGAATGATACCTGCTTCGGCCACCAGGGCGTCGGCCACGGACTTGAATATTTCCGAATTCAGGGCCTGGCTCAGAGACTGGGACTCTTTCCGGGTCCCACCCATCGCCTCGGCCCGTTTTTCCAATTCGATGCCGATGCCCTGGCTGTCAACGGTGTCTCTGTGCCGATACCAGGCAATGGTTTCCACGCCCACCTGGGTGATCACCCCCCCGAAACACCCGTAGCGCTCGACGAGCATTGTTTTTACACCCTCGCGGGCGGACGCCAGTGCCGCAGACAGTCCTCCGGGACCACTGCCCACTACCAGTACGTCTGTTTCGGCCATCACAGGTGTTCTTTTCGATGGCTCCTGGATATATTTCATTATTTCCCCAAGGCTGTCTTGAGTGCGGCCAGCAGCCGGTTAACATTTTCAGGACGGGCCGTATGGCCCATCAGGCCGATGCGCCAGATCTTGCCGGCCAAAGGGCCTAAGCCCGCTCCGATTTCGATTTTATGCTCCATCCGGAGTGCTTTGCGAACACCGGCTTCGTCAATACCGTCGGGCACTTTGACCGCATTGAGCATGGGCAGTCTGTATTGTTCATCCACCAGCATTTGCATTCCCATATCTTCCAGGCCGGCGACCAGCGCCTGGTGATTTTCAAGGTGGCGCCGGAAAACCGTATCAAGACCCTCTGCAAGTACCAGATCAAGGGCCTGGTAGAGGCCGTAGAGCATGTTGATGGGGGCTGTATGGTGGTAGGCACGGGTGTGGCCCTCCCAGTAGTTGATGATCATGGTCAGGTCAAGATACCAGTTGGGAACCTTGGTTTTCCGTCCTTTCAGCGCAGCCACGGACTTGTCCGAGAAGGCAATCGGCGCCAGACCGGGGGGGCAGGAAAGGCATTTCTGGGTGCCGCTGTAAAGGCTGTCAATTCCCCATTTATCCATATTTACATCCATGCCGCCGAGGCTGGTGACGGCGTCTACCAGGTAGAGTGTGTCGGAGCCTGCAAGCAGAGTGCCGATTTCCGCCACGGGGTTACGTACGCCGGTGGATGTTTCGGCATGCACCACGGCAACGATTTTATAGGTATTTATATCGAGTTTCTTTTTTACCGCATCGATAATCACCGGTGTACCCCATTCAAATTCAAGGGTATCGACCCTGGCGCCAAGGCGCGTGGCCACATCCTGCATGCGCATGCCGAATACGCCGTTGATCAGGATAAGTACACGATCACCGGGTTCGATCAGGTTGACAAAACAGGTTTCCATACCGGCCGAACCGGTGCCCGAAGCCGGCAATGTCAATTTGGCCGACGTTTTGATCACTTTTTGAAGTTGTGTCTTAATTTCGTCCATGATGGTGATAAAATATGGGTCCATATGTCCGATGGTATGTGTGGCAAGGGCAGTATAGACCTCATCAGGTACATCAGAGGGGCCGGGTCCCATCAACAAAATTTCTTCTATTTCTTTTAACAGATTGCTCATAATTCCTCCTTGTTTTTCAGGCCGGCTGATTCAAAATTTTTTTTACAGCCTTTAATATGTCTGCGAGTCAAAGCGCCGACGTTATCGATGTCTTTTTTTCCAATACAATAAAAAATTTCCCAGTGGCGCTTAAGGGCATTTTTCCGGCTTAAATGATTTTTCGCATGCTCAAAAAGAAAAGACTGAATCGAGTCATCGATGATATCAAGCATTCGGGTTAAAAACAGGTTCCCCGCCATCACTGCAATCAAACGATGAAATTTATAGTCAAGTTCGCCGAAAATTTCAGGGTTGTTCAGGCGGGTACCGGCCAGTTCCAGATTTTTACGCATAGTTGTCAGGTCTTTATCCGAACGCCGTTGGGCCGCCAGAACGGCCAGTGATCCCTCGATAAACATTCGGGCTTCAAAAAGATCTTCGTAAAACCGGTCCGGGTTGTGGGCTCGAAAAGGTACCAGAACAATACCGATGCTTTTCGGGTTGATGTCCCTGGAAACAAAAGCCCCCTTGCCGTGGATAATATCGATGATGCCCAGAGCGTTCAACCGGGCAAGACCCTCTCTGAGGCTGAACCGACTGATGCCGAGCTGCTCCTGCAAAACCCGCTCGCTGGGCAGCTGATCTCCGGCATGGAGCCGCTCTTTTTCGATTTCGGATTTAAAATAATTTACCACTGCTTCACTGGTGGATATTTTCGATAAGAGCGGTTTCATATTGGAAGGGTCATACTACTCATCAGACCAGTTGTCAAGAGGGAGTTGATGTGCAGATAGAGGGAAAAAATTAAAGGGAAGGGTTAGAAAGGAGGCATGACCAGGAGAGATAAAGGCATTAAGCGTGAGACGGGAGTGTATGTAATGTCATTTGTAAATCAGCCCTTTTCTTCAAGAACCACCCGGACGCGGTCATAAAATCCTTTTACGTGGTTACGCATAATTTGTTCCGTCCTGTCGGCATCTTTTTTCTTGAGGGCCTCAACAAGATCGAGGTGCTCCGCAACCGAAGCGGATAGGAAGTCGATGTGAGGTATAGCCACATACCACAGCCTCTGGGACAGGTCAAAGAAATGGTTGAGGCTGCGGGTAAGGTATTTGTTCCTGGCGGCACGAACCAGGGCCTTGTGGAATTTATGATCCAGATCAAGAAGAAGATGACTGTTTTCCGAAGGTGTTCTAGCCTGCTCAAGTTGCAGGGCCTCAAAAACGTGTAAATCATCCGAATCCGCCCGTAAAGCGGCCAGACGCGCGCAAAATGACTCCAGGGAGATGCGCATTTCACTGAGTTGTTCAAGATCAGGGATATTGATGTCCGCCACATAAAGGCCGTGGCGCTCTGTAATAAATACAAGGTCGTCATGGATCAGCAATTTGAGCGCTTCACGAACCGGGGTGGTGCCCAGTTCCAGTTCTTCTGAAAGGCGTTGCTCGTTGATCAGCGAACCGGGAGCCAGTTCCAGCGTTATAATTTTTTTCCGAATTCGTTCATACGCCTGTTGAGTATCGACTTCAACCCATTTCATGACAGCACCTCCGAAGTCTTTGTTGTCTTACGTTTTACTGCCGTCCACCCAGCCTGGGGTTCCCCATTGCCTTGGCTTGAACACGATATGTGTCAAGGCCGTCATCCTGCACTTCAACGATGACTTCCGGGTTATCGGCCCCGGACCTCAGGGCGGCTCCAAGGGCCAGTTCATGGCTGAGGGACTTTGCACGTTTCAGAGCATCTCCGGCATCATCAAAATTTTCTCTGCCGTCATTGGTCTGCATATAGTAACCGAGAACTTCAAATCCATCGGCGGATATGTGCGGGTAAACCAGAATCTCTTCAGTAACCATGACACTGCCCGCTACCGCGCCTACTGCATTGGCTACCTCATAGTTGTCAGGCAGAATCAGATCGGTATGGAGCTTGTCGGCGATATCCTGCAGAAAAAAACCGGCCGGTGCGCCGATACCGATAATGGGTTGTCGCAGTCGAAAGCTGGTTTCGAGATGGGCATTCATGTCATACAGGCTGTTATAAAAAAACCAGCGGGCCATGTTGTCGTTTTCGGGCATGCCGGATAAATCCAGACTTTTTTCGCTCAGAAACGTAATGACGGCATGAATGATGGTTTCGGTTATCCTGTTCCAGACCCGTTTGCATATTTCATCGGGAGTCTTAAATTGATACCGGCTGAAGATCTTTAACGCCAGATCGGCGGATTCCCTGTCCCATGATGTGTACCGGCCTTCCGTATGCAGCAGGTCGGTGGGGGTCAGGGATGCCTTGCCGATGATTTCCCGCCGAAGCAATTCTTCCGCGCCGAGCTGCTTTACCGTCAGTACCTTGAGTGTTTTCAGGATTTCCGGTAACGGCATTGGATTTTTTGATATCAGATCAACGAGGGTTTTTTCACGGTCTGTTTTCAGTTGATCGATGGAATTTGGTTCCCGGAGCAAAAACCAGTATTCAAGCCAGTCGGGTGTGGCCTTTGACCGGCTGCACCGGGAAAGACGTTTCAATAAATCCGGTACCCGGTTGTTTTGGCTGGCCAGGCAGGATATGGGAACAACCCGTTCCGGTCCGATCGTCAATATTCCCTCAGTGTCGATGGCGATGCGACTGTCTCCGCCCAGGGCAATGGATAAGAGATCAGCCGCTTTCACGGCGGTTTTATAACCGTCAACGGTGGCGCCTTTTTCACTGACGGTAACCTGACCGTCCTCAATAAAGGCAAAATCAGTGGTGGTCCCGCCGATATCAATCACCAGGGCGTCATCTATGCGGGACAAGAACCGGCCTCCGATGGCACTGGCCGCCGGGCCGGAATGAATCGTTTCAACCGGTGTCTGGGTGGCAAACTCGTCGCTCATCAGGGTGCCGTCGCCCCGTACAACCATGAGGGGCGCATCGATGCTGCGTCGCTGCATGGCACGGCGTACGGCAATGACAAAGTCTTTTAATACGGCCAGCAGGGATGCATTCAAGGCGGCGGTTGTGGCACGCTCCACCGAACCGAGCTTGGTCGAGAGGTGATGTCCTAAAACCACCGGCAGATCGCATATGCCGGAAATTGCTTTAAATGTTCGAATTTCATGTTCAGGATTTAAGGGACTGAAATAGCTGGATACGGCGATGGCATCCACGTCATGTTTGATGTCGCCGATTTTGGATAGAATCGCCTGAAGATCCAGGCTTTGCTTTTCACGTCCATAAAGATCATGCCCACCGGAAAAATAGTAATAGTGTCGGGTAGCGAAGCTCCTTTTCATGTTGTATGAGGCAATCAGGTCCGGATCATACCCGATAAGGAACAACGCTACCCGTTTACTCTTTTTTTCGGCAATCGCATTGGTGGCAAGGGTAGTTGAAATAGATACCATTTGTATCATCGAGGGATCCTCTATATGAATACCCTCGATGACAGCCTCAATGCCTATGGATAAATCCCGTTTGGTGGTGATGCTTTTATGGGCGGACAGCACCTTACGCGAGTGGTATTCCATCAGCATACCATCGGTATAGGTACCGCCGGTGTTAATGCCCAGCACCAGATCATATACGGAATCAGTATTTATATCCATTTGTTGTATTACCGGTTTACTGATTACGTAAACATATTTATATCCAGTTCTTCATCCTTGTGGCGGGCATCGGCCAGTTCACAGATACGGCGTAACTCCTTATACATGGCGTCGTCCAGGAGCGGCTCCGTCTCGGTTTCAAGAATTTCGATAACACGTTCATGGACACGTTCGTTAAAACGCTTGCCCCCGCTCGCTACCCAGTTTTCATAATTTTGATGGCTGATCAGATCGGGCTGCCAGATTTCGGTTTTAAAGCGATTGAAGGTATGTTCATGACCAAGATACTGCCCGCCCGGGCCGACTTCGGCCATGATGTCCAGGGCCATGGTATCATCATTGACCGGGATTCCGCGCAAAATGCGTTTCACCATACCGATGATTTCGTTGTCGGAAACCATCAGTTCCATGGAACTGGTCAACCCGGAATCCAGGTATCCCACATCGTGGATCATGTTACCGCCCACGAGTCCTGCGGTGGCAATATTAATAGCGGTTTCCATCCCCGCCTGCTCGTCAAAAATTTTGGCATCGGAACAACCCGCCGTCTCATACTCCGGTACCCTGAGCCATTTGGTGATGTCCGTATAACCTGCGCTGAGCAGTGCCATTTCCGGGGACCCATAACAATAGATCGTGGTTTGCATATCCATGTTGGACATGAGGCCGCCGATGATGATCTGTGCTCCCGGCTTGCGAAGCTGGCTGATAACGATGCCAAAGAGGCTCTCGGCCAGGGATTGCACAAGCAGACCGGCCAGGGTGGTCGGCGCCGTGCCGCCTGCCAGCGGACAAGGGGTGTAAACAAAGGGGATGTCGTTATCACTGGCAAAAATCAGTTTTTGAACGACCTCCTCGGAATGACTCAACGGTGACACCGGTTCAATGTAAAGGGAAAAGAGGGGGCCTTTTTTCCACTCTTCCTTACCACCGACACGTATATAGGCCATTTCCAGTTGATCGCGGACACCTTCCAGATCCACGGCCGTGATATTGATCGGTTTACTGGTTCCTTCCAGCATGGCCAGATACTGCCAGCGATCATAAGTGCCGACAGCAGTATCCTGGGTAATGCCCAGGGACATGTGAAAGTCGTAGTTGGGCAGTGCCTGGGCAATACGGGCAAAATTCTTAACATCGTTATAGGTGGCCCGCCGCCGTTCACCCGTATAGGGATCGATGGTGAAAGGGGTATCGGACCCGCCGCCGTAATTAATATTATTTTTAAACAGTTCCATGCGGTATCGCCGATCAGGGCCGGTGATCACTACCTTGCTGGGAACCGTCTTGCGCGCTTTTTCCACCATATAATGCGGAATTTTGACAAGGCTGCTGTCGTCCGTGGTGTCTTCCACAATAGCACCCCCGGAGTGTGCCACATCAACGCCTTCCTTATCGTATACCCGAACACCTGTTTCATATAATACCCGTAACGCCGCATAGTAGATCGCTTCAATCTCATCTTCAGACAAAACCTGAAGCCGGGGAGTAGCGTTTACCTGGTAATTGGTTTTATGAACTTGCATGATTTATTCTCCTTATCCATCATCCAGTTTGGTTGATAATGATTTTCATCGCTTTTCGTCAGGTCTATGCAAGCAACTGCTTGGCCAGTTCCGCTCCGTCTCCGGCATTGTAGCCATAACCATCAGCGCCGATACGCTGTCCGAATGCAGCATCCAAAGGTGCACCGCCGACAATTACTTTTACATTGTCACGCAGGCCGGCTTCTTCAATGGCTTTGATGGTATGCCCCATGAACCGCATGGTGGTAGTCAGCATTGAGGACATACCGACAATGTCAGGCTTATGTTCTTTGATGGCCGCCACAAATTTTTCCGGTTCCACATTAAAACCCAGATTAACGACCTCCAGCCCCTGGCCTTCCATCATCATGCCCACCAGGTTTTTGCCTATATCATGCAGATCCCCTTTTACTGTACCCAGGAGAATTTTACCGGATCGTTTGACCTTAGCGGTAGCCAGGAGAGGCCTCAGCAATTCCTGACCATCGTGCATTGCCTTGGCGGACATCAACACTTCCGGCATGTACATGGAGCCGCCCTTAAAACGAACACCCACTTCATTCATACCTGTAATCAGCCCATTATCCAGAATATCCTTGGCATCCAGACCGTCATCCAGCGCTTTCTGCACGAGTTCAGGCGTTTTTTCATCGTCCCCTTCTATGATAAGTGTTGCTAATTGTTCGAATATTTCACTCATTTTTTTCTCCTTTTCATCGATTGACAGGACGGCCTTATTTTTTGTCTTTGACCCGTTGCTCAGCGGCAGCAAGAACCTGCTTGATGACATCCTGGGTTTCAGGTTTGATGGATGAAGGTTCATGGGTGCCGAGAATGTCCTGAACACGCTCCACCACGCGGTCGCGCATGGGTTTTTTCCCTTCGGCTTCCCACTCTTCATAAGAATGACGGTCACACAAATTCGGATACCAGAACTCCGTTTTAAAGTACTTGCGGGTGTGTTTCTCATACAGATAGTGGCCGTTCGGGCCAACGTTGTGTATAACATCCGTTGCCAGTGTATCTTCATTGACTTCTATCCCGCGTGTAATTCGTCTGGAGTATCCAATGGCCTCGTCCATCATGGCCGTCTGGAGGATCGATCCGGTCATACCGCTTTCGGTGTAACCCACGTCATGACAAAGATCCCCGCCGGCGAGCGCCGAGAAGAAACAGGAGAGCGAGCCTTCAATGGCCGCCTGCTCGTCGAGTACTTTGGAATCGGTACAGCCACCGGTGTGCCACAACGGCAGCCCTGCATAATGGGCAAGTTCGGCGATGCCGGCCTCCATCAGCGACAGTTCAGGGGCGCCATAGGAAAAAACCGATTCTTTCATATCCATTACGGACAGTACGCCGCCCATGAAAAAAGGCAAACCCGGCTGGATGGCCTGGGCCAGGGTCAGGCCCATCCAGGATTCGGCGGCCGCTTGAACAATGATTCCCGCGGCAGTCACGGGAGCAGTTCCCCCGGCAATGGGGCAGGGTGTAAAAATCAGAGGTACACGATGACGGGCGGCAAAGATCAGTTTGTCTATGGCTTGGTCATCGCTTAACAAAGGGGATATAGGTTCGCAGTAGTGAACATAGGTGGGCCGTTTTTCAAACGCCTCCTGCCCACCGGCCTCCGCCACGGCCATTTTATGAATATCCTCTCCATCGTCCGCGCCGAA
>NBLJ01000021.1 GCA_002084545.1 Desulfobacteraceae bacterium 4572_123
TTCAGTAGTCTCAAATTCATTGCATATTCAGATTCATCCCCCTCGGAGACTTGACTTGTCTGCATTTCGCGGGCCGCCTGGATCTGATTTTCAATCAATGCCATACGATTCTTAGCATTTCTGAGGCTTTCTTCTCTTTCACCAATCTGAACCTGAAGCCGGTCAAGAATATTCAAATTCGTTTCCAGCTGCTCGGGAAGTTCGCCCATATACTGCTTGCGATACTTCTTCAAGGCTTCCTCGACAGCCTCAAGGCGTTGTCTCATGGTAGTCAGCTCGCTATCCAGGAAATTGCTTGTTCCCACTGCCTGGGCTTCTCTGACTTTAAGATTTTCATTGATCACATAAGTCGCAAGGGCGTTGGCAACCTTCATGACCCGTTCAGGTTGCTCTCCCCTGAATAAAATTGAAAATGAATCGCCTCCCCCTCTCCTGCCCCGGGTCACATTGACTTCTATACGCTTGCGTATATTCCTAATTTTATCTTCCAGGTACATTTTATTATATTGGGGGCCTGAAAAAAAATTGAACTCGGTAACGATTTTTTCAAGATTGGACCTGCTCATAATCTGCTGAGAGATGGTGCTGATTCTTGCATCAATATCGGTGGAAACTACTGATCGTACATAATCGCTTGGAACGCTTTGAGGATCTACCAGAATAAGTGTTTCCGCGCTATACACCCGGGGAAGTGTGATAGCCAGATAAATCCAAATGCTGCATTGATAGAGTGATTATAAATGAAAATACGATTTTCTTTCCAAAATGTCGATCGAATTGATATCATATTTATAGCAGTTTTATGCAAGTTTGTAAGCCTTAATTTTATTAAGTAAAGATTTATAACTTATATCCAGGATGACCGCAGCCTGCCTGCGGTTCCAATTTGTAATTTCAAGCGCTTTTTTCATTAATTTTTTTTCGATTCGTTCAATAAAATCGGTGGTTATAAGTTTCAGGGATATCTGGGAATAATCACGTAAATATTTATTTAAATCCGGGTTTCCGGTAAAGCTGCAGGAATCGGCAAAAGATTGCATAATCCGCCGTGGATCATTTTCATCCGGCACTGTTTCGGCCATTTTAAAATAATCTCGAAATACGGCTTCATTGCCGCTTAAAACAAATCTCTTCATCAAATTTTCAAGTTCTCTTGCATTACCGGGCCAGCTGTATTCATAAAATATTTTTTTAATTTGCGGCCGCAGACTCGTCATTGCTTTATTCAACTCTTTGCAATACCTTGCATTAAAAAAATCCGCCAGCGGCAATATGTCTTCCTTTCGCTTTCTGAGCGGAGGGATTCTCATATTAAAAACATTCAAACGAAAAAAAAGATCTTTTCGAAATTTTCCCTGAGTAATTCTCTCTTCCAGTCTCTTTGTTGTCGATGCGATAACCCTTACATCAAAATTCTCTTGTGACTGGCTGTTTTGTTCAACTTTTTTCCGTTCGCCGACAAAGCAGAGCATATCAGCCTGAATCCTGAACGGGATGGCATCAATCTCCTGAATAAAAAGGGTGCCTTCATGGGCACTTTTAAAAATATCCCGGGTTATATTTAAATTTTTTCTCGTATTTTCAGATATCCTGTTCAATGAATCAAGACCTGCAAAACTTTCCGAAAACAAGGTGCTGTTTACCTTTACAAAAGGCTTGTCCTTTCTTTTTGAATAATAGTGTATCGCTCTTGCAATTTTTTCTTTACCGGTTCCCGTATCTCCATGAATCAGCACTGTATCAGGCAAACTTCGCAATTCATGAATCATTTTTTTTATTTTGACTATCGCATTGCTGTTTCCAGTCAGCCCAAAATTCTCAACAGACGGCATGGTCGGAAATTTATTATCAAGCATTTTTTTAACGACATTTTCAAAAACATACAACTGTTTAATTTCATTAACTATCTGAACGTAAAAACGAAAATTTTCCTGAATGAAATCCTGAATATGGATATCATTCGAAATAATCAAAACAGGCAGTTTGCAGTCTTTTTTTTCAAATGCATTTAAGAATCTGATGACTCTAATCAAAGGGAGGGAAGCGACAATAACCAGATCAGCTTTCAAATTATCAAGATTATCCACACAGATTGTCTCTTTTTCAAAACAAAACGAGATATAGCCCCAATCATTAAGTATTGATCTTAAATGATTCCTCCTTTTTTGATCAGATTCAATAATGACGATCCTGTTTTTATTAAATTCCTGCATAGTTGATGGCGATTGCTTTTATTCCGATTTCAAGTTTCACTGCCAGGTACAAACCCGACAATGCGTAAACTGATTTTGATTTACCGTCACGGATTTCCAAATTTAGTAGTACCCAATGGCCTGTCTCCGATTTTTCCACACTGGTAATTCTGCAAATTCAATGCCAGTTACATCCAATATCAAAGCATAATCCTGTTTAAGTATATAAATCAAACTTTTTATGTAAATTGCTGCCATTTATAAGAAAATAAACTCATCTCGACCAGAGTTCATCTGATAATTTTGCAGCGAAAATAAAATAAATCAGCACTATTGGATATTTTATTACATAAACATGTGTACTATTTTGCACAATTACATACATTTTAATCCTTTCCGGGTAACAGCGTTCGCCGATTAAAACATGTTGAAGGCAGAGTGAATATTTTAATTTGGAATGCGAATCTGAAATGTAAACGACAAAAAAAATTAGGTTGTAAAAGCCTGAATGATATTATATGCTTCCATGTCATTAGAATCTAAATTATTTTTTTATCATATACTTGATAATGCACCCTTTTTGTAATTTCCTGAAAGCATTCGCGGCACCGATTTTTTGCTATACTCAGCCAAATATCGCTAAATGCTTCAGATTCGCCGGCAAATAACTTTTTGGGGGGCTATGAAAACACCTGTAAAAATACTCATCATTGATGATAATGAAGAAATTACCAATGTCCTTTATAGTTTTTTCAGTAGCCGGCGTTATAATGTTTCAACGGCGACAAACGGCCTGGACGGGTTGAAACTTATTGAGGCCGATAACATCTCTTTTGATCTTATAATAACGGATCTGATTATGCCTAATATAACTGGAACCGCTGTTATAACAATCGTCAAAAAGAAATATCCGTCGATCCCGATTATCGCCATAACCGGTTGGGGCGAACACCCCGAAGTCCTGGCCGCTGAAGCCCAGGCTGATGTCATATTGGAAAAACCCTTTGATTTATCCGAGTTAGACAAGATAGTTAAAAAATTACTTGTGAAGAAAACCGGCGGGCATAGAGAAAGAAAGCATAAAAAGCCATAAAAACCGACTGTTATCTACCTTCGGATATCACTTAAACTTTTTTTAAAACATTTTCGTATGCATATAAATGCAAAATAGGATATTCAGGAATAAAAAATGCTGCCTTCTATCATTGGTACCAGTCCTAATATTATAAAAATCAGGGAACTGATTAATCACGTGGCGGACACCGGTTTAAACATAGTCATCAGCGGCGAGAGCGGTGTCGGTAAAGAGGTAGTGGCACAGAGCCTCTATCAAAAATCCCCGCGAATGGGAAAGCCCTACATAAAAATCAACTGTGCCGCATTGCCGGAGGGATTGCTTGAAAGCGAACTCTTTGGCTATGAAAAGGGTGCATTTACCGGTGCCGACCAGAAAAAAAAGGGGAAGTTCGAGTTAGCCGATGACGGTGTATTATTACTCGATGAAATAGGCGACATGCCCATGGCCCTGCAGGCCAAACTGCTGCATGTACTGCAAAGCGGCGAATTTTCCCCGTTGGGCTCTGAAAAGGATTTTAAAACCGATACATGGATAATAGCCGCCACCAATCACGACCTTGAACAGGATGTAAAAGACAAAAATTTCAGAGAAGATCTGTATTACAGACTCAATATTATTAAAATATACATTTCTCCACTTAGAACAAGAGTCGAAGATATCCCCCTGCTGCTGGATTATTATATCAACGTTTACACGCCCAAGTTCAACAGCAAATATATATTAAAACCGAGACAGATCGAAAAATTAAAAAAATATCACTGGCCTGGAAATGTAAGAGAACTTCAAAATGTACTGAAACGGATACTGGTGCTGGGTAACTGCGATGAAGTCATTGATGAACTCAAATATGACGGTGAAACAATCTATGATTCCGACCCTGAAAAATCAACAGACAACCCTTCTCTGCTGACACAGGATCTGCTTGCCCTGGAGCTTGACAACCCGCAAAAAGTTGAATCGTTCTCTCTGAAAAAAATCAAGAAAAATGCTCTGGATAAAATTGAAAAAGAAGTTATTTCCAGCATACTGGATAAAACTGCCTGGAACCGAAGCAAGGCTACCAAAATTTTAAAGATAAGTTACAAGACACTTCTTTCAAAAATAAAAGAGCTTGAAATTGAGCATCCATCTTCTCGCAACCATGAACCCGTGGATAAAAGAAATTAAAAATGGCAAGGCTTGTTTATTCTAAAAATTTTAACCGCGGAATATGTAAACAGATATATTGTTTATAACCTGATTTACACAAATTGGATAAAACTCTAACATTTTTTTCATACTTATTAAATGCAATATGCAATTTTATTCTCGGCCAGATATGAAATATTCAGTACTGCTCAACGGGCATCTATTTGATATTATACGAGTTTATAATAAAAATAAATGCCGTGCAGTTATTTAAGCCAACTTGAAATCCAGAGGCACAAATTTTGCAGGTTAATAGGCTGTAAATATTTTTAATATTTTTGATTCAAATAATCCTATAGGACTATTACATCTAAATTGAACATACTTCGTAATGAATGAATATATCGAAAAATTGAAATTAAAAGATAACGGCGGGAGAAGAACGGGCAACGACCGCAGGCAGTTTTCCTACACCATGTATATTCCCGAACGAAGGAATACCGCTGATCGGCGTTCCGGCAGAGACCGCCGAAAAAATCCCAGGACCTACTCCCGCTTTGCCGATTTCTTATAATTCATTACCCGTCAATCAATAGACTGCGGCGACAAAACTCCACTGCCGCATCCCGCATCGCCGGAATGTTCTCGGCATACAGGTTCCGTTGTCTGATCAATCCGACGATAAGCGCCAGTATCAATTCCACTGTCCATTCAACAGGGACATCTTTAAATTCTCCGGCGGCAATACCTTTTTTAAGACAACCACTGAGAATCTCCGTCAAGTATTCCCGCTGCTTTTCAAGGCTTTTTTTACAAATATTTTCCGGATCGCTAAATTTAAGCGGACATCCATTGGAAATAAGAGATATTTCACGAGGCGACTTCTGAACCATATCCAGGTGGAAGCTGATAAGTCGTTTAATCTTCTGAAATTCCTTGCCCGATAACACGTCAACTTCGTCAAGGCGTTTAAAATACCGGTTAAAAATCAATTTTAAAACATGTCGGAGAAGATCATCTTTACCCTCAAAATGATAATAGATTAAAGGTTCCGTAACTCCCGCGGCTCTTGAAAGCTGGATCGTCGAAGTACCTTCGAAACCCTGATCCGCGAACAGACGAATAGCGGCATCAATTAAATTTTGCTTTTTATTCATATCGATTCACCTGCCTTTATTTTCACATAATGAAAAAAATGATCTGTCTGGTTCCGGCCCATTCAGGTGGAGTTTTTTAACTAAATACCGAACCGATTGATTTGTCAATGCTTAGTTGAATATTTAGCGTCTTGACGGGCGCATGGCATATCGCTGGTGGGCTGAAAGCACGGTTTTTCTCAAACGGATCGATCTGGGGGTGACCTCCACCAGTTCATCATCGCGGATAAAATTGATGGCCCGTTCCAGGCTCATGAGTTTTACAGGCGATAAAACAACGGCTTCATCCTTGCCCGAGGCCCTCATGTTGGATAATTTTTTTTCTTTACAGGGATTGACGTTGATATCATTTTCCTTGCTGTGTTCCCCGACAATCATGCCTTCATACACAGGGTCTCCCGGCACTTTAAAAATACGCCCACGGGGTTCAAGATTGAATAAAGCATAGGCAACGGCCCTGCCTGACCTGTCGGATACCAATGAGCCGGTGAATCTGGCTGGAAAATCCCCCCGATATTCCTCATATCCAATAAGATATGAATTCATGACTCCGGTCCCCCGGGTATCGGTCAAAAACTCATCCCGGTAACCGATAAGTGAGCGGGACGGCACGGAAAATTCGATACGCGCCCTGCCCATGCCGTTGTTTACCAGATTGGTCATTCGTCCCTTCCGGACGGCCAGTTTTTCGGTAACAACTCCAAGAAAATTTTCATCACATTCCACAAACAGATGTTCCATCGGCTCCAGTTTTTCACCATCCTTATATTTAAGGATGACTTCCGGGCGCCCTACACACAATTCAAATCCTTCTCTGCGCATGGTTTCCAGGAGAATGGCCAGCTGGAACTCTCCCCTTCCCTTGACAATGAACCCCTCGCCATCCCCGGCAGTCTCCACCTGAACCGCCACGTTGATGAGGGCTTCTTTTTCAAGGCGCTCCCGAATCCTGGCGGACTGAACATATTGACCTTCACGTCCGCTGAAAGGCGAATCGTTAATTTTGAATCTCATGGCCACGGTAGGCTCGTCAATAGTAATTCGCTTTAAGGCTTTTGGCGCATCCCGAGTACAGATGGTGTCTCCTATCTTTACATCATCAATACCGGCCAGAACGGCAATATCACCTGCTTGAGCTATTTCAGACGATTTGAGCTGAAGGCCTTCGTAAATCTGCAATTGAGAGATTTTAAGGGGCAATTGTCGGCCGTTTTCAGCGATCCTGATCAAAAAATCCTTGGATTTTACCCGGCCGTTGAAAATCCGGCCGATGGCAAGCCGCCCCAGATAATCCGAATAGCCAAGATCGGACACCAGCATCTGAAACGGAGCGTCCGGGTTGCAGGCAGGTGCCGGCACCTGGTCCACAATCAAATCAAGGAGAACATGCAGGTTTTCCCCCTGTTCCTGCAATGTCCGTTTTGCAATACCGTCCCGCCCGATGGCATAAAGCAGCGGAAATTCAAGCTGATCTTCATTTGCATCAAGGTCGATGAGCAGATCGTAGACCTCATCCAGCACCGCATCCGCCCGGGCATCCTTGCGATCGATCTTATTGATAACCACAATAATCTTTAAACCGGCTTCAAGCGCCTTTTTTAAGACAAAACGGGTCTGGGGCAATGGCCCCTCGGAAGCATCCACCAGCAGCAGGGCACCATCGGCCATTGAAAGCGCCCTTTCAACCTCACCGCCAAAATCAGCATGCCCGGGTGTATCGATAATATTAATCTTTATACCGTTCCAGATTACAGAACAATTTTTCGCCGCAATCGTAATACCTCTTTCCCTTTCCAGATCCATGCTGTCCATAATCCGTTCATCCACATTCTGCCCGGCCCTGAACAGACCACACTGGCTGAACATTGCGTCCACCAGTGTGGTTTTGCCGTGGTCAACATGCGCAATAATTGCTATATTCCTGATACCATTATTTTTTTTTATATCACTCATTTCTTTTAATTATTTCCTTGCCTTTATAAAAAATAAAAATCCGGCCTCAAAGGAGCCGGTATCGAGTTAAATCCAAAAGATATAGATACTCACGTTCTCGTGGCGTGAGTATCTATACTATGAAATAAACTATTGCAACAAATTTAAAAAACATGTTAATATTTAAAGATTTAATTTTGGAAAAAATTTTCATCAGAGATCATTGTAGTGTAAAATTTTATTACTCCATGGGTCTGTGAACTAAAAATACCAGCAGAGGAAAACTTATGCCAAAACGCGATGACATCAGCAAAATACTCATTATCGGCTCCGGGCCAATCATTATCGGCCAGGCGTGTGAATTCGACTATTCCGGCACCCAGGCATGTAAAGCCCTGCGCGGCCTTGGTTATGAAATCGTACTGGTCAACTCCAATCCGGCCACTATTATGACCGATCCCGGTACGGCCGATATCACCTATATAGAGCCGCTGAATCTTAAAGTTTTAACAAAAATTATCGCCAAGGAGCAGCCGGATGCCCTGCTTCCGAACCTGGGTGGCCAATCCGCGTTAAACCTCTCCTCTGAATTGAACGAGGCAGGCGTTTTAGAAAAATACAACGTCAAGGTTATCGGAGTTAACGTTGATGCCATCAAACGCGGCGAAGACCGTACGGCCTTTAAACAAACCATGGAACGGTTAGGTATTGAAATGCCCATGAGCCGGACCGTCAACACAGTTAAAGACGCCGAGGAAACAGCCGATAAACTGGGCTACCCGGTAGTAATCAGACCTGCCTACACCATGGGCGGCACCGGCGGTGGTCTGGTCTACAACCGTGAAGAGCTTCAAACCATCGCAGCCCGCGGCCTGGCTGCCAGCATGGTTACCCAGGTACTGGTGGAAGAATCCGTCCTGGGCTGGGAGGAACTGGAACTGGAAGTTGTCCGCGATGCAAAAAATCAGATGATTACCGTCTGTTTTATTGAAAATGTGGATGCCATGGGGGTTCACACAGGTGACAGTTTCTGCACGGCCCCCATGCTGACCATCGATAAAAAACTGCAGCAGCGGCTGCAGCAATACGCCTATGATATCGTAGAGGCAATTGAAGTTATCGGCGGCACCAACGTTCAATTCGCCCATGACCCTGAAACCGGCCGTGTCGTTGTAATTGAAATAAACCCGCGCACATCACGCTCCTCGGCCCTGGCATCCAAGGCCACCGGGTTTCCCATCGCCTTTGTCTCTTCCCTGCTGGCCGGAGGCCTGACACTGGATGAGATTCCCTACTGGCGTGACGGAACCCTCGACAAATACACGCCATCGGGCGATTACGTTGTGGTCAAATTCCCCCGCTGGGCCTTTGAAAAATTCGAAGGCGTCGAAGATGTTCTCGGCACACAAATGCGTGCCGTGGGGGAAGTCATGTCCATCGGAAAAACCTACAAGGAAGCCCTGCAGAAAGCCATCCGCAGTCTTGAAATAGGCCGTTACGGTCTGGGTTTTGCCAAAGACTTCAATGACAAATCAATAGATAATCTCATGAGCATGCTGAACCGACCCGGCAGCGAGCGTCAGTTCATCATGTACGAAGCCCTGCGAAAAGGTGCGGATATCCGTGATATCAGCAAAAAAACCCATATCAAGACATGGTGGATCGAGCAGATGAAGGAGCTTGTGGACCTGGAAGAGAATATTATTTCATTCCGGGGCCATGACCTTCCCGACGATCTGCTGATTCAATCCAAAAAAGACGGTTTCGCGGACAAGTACATAGCTCAATTGCTGAATCTGCCGGAAAGCCGGGTCCGGGAAAAGCGACTCTCCCTGGGTCTTGCCGAGGCGTGGGAACCGGTGCCGGTCAGCGGCGTTGAAAATGCGGCCTATTACTATTCAACCTATAACGCCCCGGACCGTGTGCCGGTCAGCAGCCGCAAAAAAATCATGGTGCTGGGCGGCGGACCTAACCGCATCGGCCAGGGGATTGAATTTGATTACTGCTGCGTTCACGCGGCATTTGCCATCCGCGATGCAGGTTATGAATCCATCATGGTAAACTGTAATCCGGAAACCGTTTCCACGGATTATGACACATCGGACAAATTGTATTTCGAACCTTTGACCGTCGAAGATGTCCTGAGTATTTATGAAAAAGAAAAACCTGAGGGTGTCATAGTCCAATTCGGGGGGCAGACACCCTTAAATATTGCCAATGAACTGGCCCTGGCCGGTGTACGCATTCTGGGTACCACTCCCGAGACCATTGATCTTGCCGAAGACCGTGACCGCTTCCGCAGTATAATGCGCAAACTGGCTATTCCCAAGCCGCAGGCGGGCATGGCCTGCGATATTGAGCAGGCATTGACGATTGCCGATAAAATCGGCTATCCCCTGATGGTCAGGCCCTCATATGTTCTCGGCGGGCGGGCCATGGAAGTCGTCCATGATCAGGATATGCTCAATCACTATATGGCCTCTGCCGTGGATGTTTCTCCGGAACGCCCGATTCTCATCGATAAATTTCTGGATAACGCCATTGAAGCCGAAGCGGACGCCATCTCGGACGGCAAAACGGTTTTTGTACCCGCGGTGATGGAGCATATTGAACTGGCCGGAATTCATTCCGGTGATTCCGCCTGTGTTATACCGCCGGTGAGTATTCCCCATAAACACATTGAAACCATTACCGAATACACCAGAGCCATTGCCACGAAGCTCAATGTGGTGGGGTTGATGAATATTCAGTACGCCATATATAACAACACCGTATATATTATCGAGGCTAATCCCAGGGCATCGCGTACGGTTCCACTGGTTTCCAAGGTATGCAGTATTTCCATGGCCCGTCTCGCAACCCAGATTATGCTCGGAAAAACAATAAAGGAGATGAATCTCAAACATAAAAAAATCCCTCACTTTGGCGTCAAGGAGGCGGTTTTCCCATTCAACATGTTTCCCGAAGTCGATCCGCTGCTAGGGCCTGAAATGAGGTCAACCGGCGAAGTGCTTGGCCTTGCCGGAAGTTTTGGACGCGCATTTTTCAAATCTCAGGAGGCAATCCAGCTTCCGTTGCCACTTGAAGGCAGCGTACTTTTTACCATCGCAAACCGTGATAAATATCCGGCCCTTGAGCCTGTCAGACTTTTCAGAAAACTGGGATTTAAAATCATTGCCACCAAAGGAACCTATGAATTTCTGGATGAACAGGGAATCGAATGCGAACAGGTCAAAAAACTGGGTTACGGCCGCCCCAATCTGATTGATGCAATTAAAAACGGAGAAATCCAACTGGTCATCAACACGCCGGGCGGCCGGCAAAGCCGGCACGACAGTTCCTATATTCGCAAATCCGCCATTAAATACAATATCCTGAATATTACCACAACCGCCGCGGCAATTGCCGCGGCCAAGGGAATCGCATCGCGTAAAAATGGAACAAGCAAAGTCAAATCCCTGCAGGAATACCACGCGGATTTAGCAGATTAGGGGTTTAGACGGTAGGCTTTGCCAGGTTAGGCTGAAGATAGAAAAAATTTTGCCATGAAAGCAGTTATTCAAAGAGTCAAGCAATGCAGCGTAATGGTTGATGCCGCCGTTGTGGGCAGCATCGGGCCTGGAGTTCTGGTCCTTTTGGGGGTAGCTGAAAACGACCAGCGTGCTGACAGCCTTTACCTGGCTGAAAAGATTACCCGCCTCAGAATATTCCCGGATGAAAATGACAAAATGAACCGATCGTTAAAAGAGATCGGCGGTGAAATGATGGTCGTTTCCCAGTTCACACTTTTAGGTGATTGCAAAAAAGGAAGGCGGCCCTCATTTGTCCATGCTGCCGAGCCGCAAAAGGCCAATGAGCTTTACGAGTGCTTCGTGAATCGGGTTTTCGATATGGGAATCAAGGTGCGGACCGGACAATTCAGGGCAATAATGGAGGTATCCTTAATTAATGACGGACCGGTAACACTTATACTCGAAAGTAAGTAAAACAAATGTTTTTACAAAGAGAATTGTGATTTTTTCTGACATAAAAAACACGAATTGCGGGAAAAAGCCTCTAAGGCACCTTTTTGAAAAAATTGCGACTGTTTTTTTTCTATGGATTCTGAGTGGAATAGTATGCCCGGTTTATTCAGCGAACCTGCATGCAGCCGATTTTAACGATATTATTCCGCTGATCAGAAAACACGATGCAGTAGTGGTAGCTGATCCTGACGGAAAAATTCTTTTTTCCGCAAATGCAGGCCAACCGTTAATTCCTGCCTCGATCCTTAAAATTTTAACTTCACTGGCGGCCTTTCACTATCTGGGGAATGATTTCCGCTTTATCACAGAATTCTATATAGACGATCGTGCAAACCTTACAGTCAAAGGTTATGGTGATCCTCTCCTGATTTCCGAAGTCCTGTCACAAATAGCCTGCAATATCGCCGAAATACTCCCCGAAACCCGTGAATATAGCCAGGGCGACGCAAGTATCAACCATCTTCTCCTGGATGACACCTATTTTATGCATTCTCTTGAAACACCCGGCGTTAACGCATCTGTCCAGCCATATGATTCACCAAACGGCGCACTCTGTGCCAATTTCAATACCGTAAAATTCAAACGCCGGGGAACCACCTATGTTAGTGCCGAACCGCAGACTCCTCTTTTGCCGATAACTCTGCCCCGGATAAAAAAATCAAAACTGGCACACGGAAGGATATTGCTCTCTCAAAACAGGAAAGAAAGCACCCTCTATGCCGGCCATCTACTGGCTTATTTTCTGCAGCAACAGGGGATTGAAATTAAAGGCGACATCAAACCGGCCGAAATGGAAAATGGGAGAAAAAGACTTTTATTAAGGTACACTTCGCGTTTTTCCCTGGACCAGATCATATCCAGGCTGCTTGAATACTCAAACAATTTTATTGCCAACCAGTTGCTGATAACAATCGGCATCAAGGCAGGGGCAGCCCCCGGAAACCTTGCCATGGGATCTTGTGCGGTAATGAAATATGCAATAAATTATTTAGGTGTTAAAAAACTGACAATGGTGGAAGGTTCGGGAATATCACGAGAAAACAGGTTGTCTGCAATGGATATGATCAAGGTTCTGCAGGCTTTTCTGCCCTACCGGCATTTGATGCGGCGCAATGGAAATATTATCTGCAAAACCGGCACTCTTTCAGGCATCAGCACCCGGGCCGGTTATTATGAAAGCAAAGACGGTCAAGTGCTTCTCTTTGTTGTTATGTTGAATTCCCCTCCTGCCCGATCAGCCGGGGTCATTGTCAATATCATCGAAAAATGTATTAAGGATTAGGATTTTCGCCCCAGGTAATGGAGGCATATGCGCTGTGATTGTGAATGGACTCAAAATTCTCTGCGCTGACGGAAAACCAGGTAATGTTGTCATCCCGTTTAAGTTGAACTGCAATATCCCGCACGATATCTTCTACAAACTTGGGGTTTGAATACCCCTTTTCGGTTACATACTTTTCATCCACACGCTTGAGCACGGAATACACATCACATGAAGCACATTGCTCAACAAGCTCGATCATGTCCTCCATCCATATAAATTTATTAAATCTTGTGCTGAGTCTGACTTCTCCACGCTGATTATGGGCACCGGCATCGCTGATCTCTTTTGAACATGGGCACACTGATGAGATCGGGACAATGACTTCCGATACAAGATCGGTTTTTATTATAGAGTTACTAGATCCGATAATCCTGCAGGTATAATCCATAAAACCGGGGATGTGGCTTATGGGTGCCTTTTTTTCCATAAAATAAGGGAATGTAACTTCAAGATGTGCGGATGCGGCATTTAAATGCTTTTTCATCTCTTCCAGGATTTCTGAAAATTTTTCCAGTGAAATTTCAGGCCGCAGCAGATGTAAAAGCTCTACAAAACGGCTCATATGGGTTCCCTTGTCTTTATGGGGTAAATTAACGTACATATTTACCGAGGCTACAGTGTCCTGGCTCCCCTGACGACGATCACGGACTGTAATGGGGTATCTTAAGTTTTTTATGCCGACATTATCGATCGGCGTATTACGATAATCGCGCTGTTTCTGAATATCTTTCATGATAAAAACAGATCTAACCTCTTCGGGGTTGTGGCTTGCAGGTCAAAAGTTAAAGATCCAAAGTTCGGCTTCAGGGTTATAAATCGAAAATTGCAAATCAATGCCAAAATAACAATTATTTTAACAGATAATCCGCATTGACATGGCTCATTGAACGGAAAATATTCCCCTTTATTTTACGGTTGCCGCGGTAAAGCCGGTGCAAAAGAGTTTTTATCTCCTGCCTTTTTGAATTTCCCGCACTTGGACACGGATTTACAAAATCAGGGAACGCCTGTTCCCGGGCAAATCGTCGAATGACGTCTTCATCTGCAAAGGCCAGGGGCCGAATTATCGTGTACTTGTTTTGAAAAAAAGACTGGGACGGCATCATGGTGCTGATCTCTCCGGCAAAACACATGTTCACAAATAACGTTTCGATAATATCGTCTTTATTGTGTCCAAGAGCAATTTTTCGACAACCCAGTTCCGCAGCTACTTCAAACAATCTTTTACGACGTAAACGGGAGCATAAAAAACAGGGATTTTCCCGATTTTCAGGGCCGTGTCCGACAATCCCGTAATCGGTAAATTCGACCCGCAGGGAAAGTCCCAGATCCTTGCAGTATCTTTGCAGTGACTTATCGAATCCATCCTCAAATCCGGGATCGATAAAAACCGGAAACAACTCATATCGAATCGGAATCCGGGTCTGGCGTTCCTTGAGCATCCATGCCAGCGTGAGGCTGTCTTTACCACCGGACACACCCACCAGAATCCGATCGCCATCATGAATCATGTCGTATTTGTGCAGAGCCTTGCCCATGGCCCTGTTAAGAGTTTTGTATGAATTGCTCCGCGACATCAAATCCCGGTACTCGTTTAACAGCCCGATTAAAAAATTTGGCATCCTTTATAGCGAAAAAAATAAAATCCGTATATAAGGAAGTCAAAAACGAGATTATTCCTCTTTTGATTCCTGACGGTCAACAACCTTGCCAGCGGCAATTTCTCTAAGCGAAACAACGATATCTTCGTTCTTGGGTGAACTTACAAGATATTCCGATCCTTCCCGTATCTGCCGTACTCGTTTAGCTGCCATATGAACCAGCCTGAAACGGTTGGGCACCCTTTTTAAACAGTCGTCGATTGTAATTCTTGCCATTTTTTACCTCTCAATACTTAATTTTTATAATCAAGATAATATTTTATAATTCAGCAATCACATCAAGGTTAAATAATTTCCACCAGTTCATAAATTCGTTTGCCGCCCGGAGCCACAAGTATAATCTCTTCGCCGGGTTTTTTTCCGATCATGGCCCGCCCAAGGGGTGATGACACTGAAATACGTCCCTGATCTATATCCGATTCATCAGGGCCGACAAGCTGGTATTCAACGTTTTCATCGGTGTCCACATTTTCCAGCAGAACTTTTGTTCCGAAAACAACCCTGTCCTTAGGCAATTTTCGAGGGTCAATGATATCAGCGCCGGCCAGCTTGAATTCCAGTTCGCTGATGCGCCCCTCTATAAACCCCTGCCGATCCTTGGCAGCTTCAAATTCAGCGTTTTCGGAAAGATCGCCATGGGCCCGGGCTTCTTCAATCGCTTTAATATTTTCAGGCCTTTCAACGCCTTTCAATTTTTTCAGTTCTTTTGCAAGGATCTCATATCCTGCTTTTGTTATAGGTACTCGTTCCAAAATTATTCTCCTGCTGACAAATCCGCTAAATTATAAGTATTCCATTGCCAATAATTCCGCAATCTGAACGGCGTTGGTTGCAGCGCCCTTGCGAATATTATCCGCGACAATCCACATATTAATACCATTTTCCACGGATTCATCATCCCTGATACGTCCCACAAGAGTCAGATCCTGTCCCGCGGCATCAATGGCCAGCGGGTAAACATTATTGTCCGGGTCATCAACAAGTAATATACCCGGTTGATTTTCAAACATTTTTTTTACATCGACAGCGGCAATGGGTTTACATGTTTCGATATTGACGGATTCGGAATGGCCGTAAAAAACCGGCACCCTGACGGTAGTAGCCGTTATCGGGATAGTATCGTCTTCCAGAATCTTTCTTGTTTCGTTTACCATTTTCATCTCTTCCTTGGTATACCCGTTGTCAAGAAATGAATCGATATGCGGCAGGCAGTTAAATGCAATCCGGTGTGGATACACCCTGTTTTTGCAATCCATGAAATTCAACACGGCCCGGGTCTGATCGGCAAGCTCATCTACTGCTTTTTTACCTGTGCCGGAAACCGCCTGATATGTGGAAACCACGATCCGTTTAATTTTATATTCTTTATGAAGCGGGCTTAAAGCAGCCACCATCTGGATGGTCGAACAGTTTGGATTGGCAATGATACCTTTTTTTGTGTAACCGGCCACTGCATGAGGATTCACTTCAGGAACCACCAGCGGAACATCCTCGTTCATTCGCCAGGCACTGGAATTATCCACAACTACACAGCCGTCACCGGCAGCACAGGGAGCAAACCTTTCGCTGGTGCCGCCTCCTGCGGAAAAAAGTGCGATATCCATTCCCTTGAAGGAATCTTCTTTTAACTCTTCAACTGTAAGCAGATCACCTTTAAATCGCAGTTTTTTTCCCGCACTGCGGCTGGAAGCCAACAGTTTAATTGATTTGACAGGAAATTTTCTTTCTTCCAGACAAGCCAGCATCTGATTTCCCACGGCCCCGGTCGCTCCGGCCACTGCAATGTTAAATTTTTTATTACCCATCCTTATCTCCGTTTAAAGTATTACCGTATTTATCTAAAAGCACAGGGCCGAAAATAATATGCCGTGTATTTCAGCAAACTATAACAGCCCCAATTAAAACTGTTTACTCTAATAGAAGCCAACAGTTAAAAATTACTGTAAAATGTAATGAAAAATACTACCTGCGATTTTCCATCTCACCGACTTCGTCCGATTGGACGGAGTCCTTTCTTATAAAATGCCGGATCACATTGAAGGGACCGGAAATTACATAGAGAACACCGATCAGAAAAAGCGTCACCGACGGCTGGGCGGCAATGAATATCAGTATTAAAATAGCACCGACCAGAACATTAAAATTCATTTTTCTGAATAATTCAGGCTTTTTGAAACTATTGTAGCTTATCGAGCTCACCATTAAAAAACTGAGTGCATAGAGGATAATCATAAGAACAAAAGGATGTGCTCCGCTGGCCATTCCGATTTTATGGCAAAACAGAACAATAACGGCATTCATACCAGCCCCGGCGGGAATCGGAAGGCCTACAAAATAATCGCTGCTGATGGTACCTGTCTGTGTATTGAATCGTGCCAGGCGCAGGGCCCCGCAGGCCATAAACAAAAACGCGGCCAGCCATCCGATCCTGCCCAGCGGTTGCAGGGCCCAGAGATACATCATCAGACCGGGAGCCAGACCAAAAGATATCAAATCGGCCAGACTGTCATATTCAATCCCGAACTTACTGGTGGTATTGGTGGCTCTGGCAATCTTGCCGTCAAGAGCGTCAAATATGCCCGCGATAATAATGGCAACGGCTGCCGGTACGAATTTTCCGTTAATTGACGAAATAATGGCATAAAATCCGCAAAACAAATTTAGAGAAGTAAAAATATTCGGCAGAATATAAATTCCACGCCTCAGCCTCTCATTTTTCAGCATCTTTTTTCTTTTCATTTAAAATATCCTAAAATAGAATTACCGGCCTTTACCCGTTCGCCGAGTTTCACATTAAATCCGCTTTCCACCGGCAGATATACATCAAGACGCGAACCAAAGCAAATCATGCCGAAACGCTGTCCGTGAATGACTGATTCTCCGGCGGTTGTGTTGCAGATAATGCGCCTGGCAATTAATCCTGCTATCTGGACCACACAATATTTCAAACCGTCTTTCGTTTCAATAAAAAGTGCATTATGCTCATTTTCCTTTGACGCCTTATCAAGGTTCGCGGAAAAAAATTTCCCGGGATGATAACTTATTTTTTTTACCTGCCCGTCATGTGGAATGCGATTAACATGTACATTAAATACCGACATAAAGATACTTATTTTCTTGCAGGGTCCCTGAAAATAAGTATTTTCTTCCACGGTGCCGGCATAAACGATTTTTCCATCCGCGGGAGAAATCACCGCATGGGGATCATCGGGCGTCGCACGATCAGGATCTCTGAAAAAAAAACAGACAAACAAAGTAATGGCCAGAGCAGGCAATGTAAAAAATTTCATCCCCAGAAGAGCAAAAACAAATGTCGTAAAAGCACAGGCGAATATTACGGGATACCCGGGCCTTGCAATCGGAAATGCAGTTGGCTGCGGCAAATCTCCCCAAGAATAATTTTTCATTCAACAAGTCCCTTTTAATCCTGATCTGACTGCAAAATTATTTATTTTAACAAGATCCGGCAGTCTTGTCAATGCCGTCAACTGCAACCATCGCAACAGGCGTCTGTCTTCACCCGGGCAGGCGTATCGTCATTTTTATTTTTCAAGGCGCCGGGCATTGTTTTTCAAGATTCAGTTCCGCGTCCGATTTTCTTAGATAAGCGGGTACAAATCCGGCGAGATCTTCGGTGTCTCCGCTGATTAATTTTTTCCGGCCAAGCAAAGCCACTGTAGAGGCCCGGATTGTATGCTGAAAAAAGGGGGCAAAGCGGGCCAGTGATCCAAGATGTTCACTGATGTGAGATGCGTACAACAATGCACCGCTTCCAATAAAGATGGCCGATTCGTCTATGGAGCCAATTGCCTCCTGCAAAGAGCAAACCCGTTCCGGGGTGCACGGTCTGACAGATTCACCGTCCTGGCAGCGATAACAGCGGCAATACACCTGTTCCCTGCGGGCGTCGATCAATGAACAGATAAGGTGATCACTGCAACAGGCCTGCACAGCCAGGGCAGCCAGGCTCGAAACTCCGGCAACCGGTTTATCCAGGGCCATGGCCAGTCCCTTCACCGTACCCATCCCGATCCGCAGCCCTGTAAAAGTACCGGGTCCGCAGGTAACGGCAAACCCGTCAACATCGGCAATCTTGGCTTTCGCAACTCCGGTCACCTGATCAATCAGCGCCATTATATGCCTTGAATGCGTCTCGCCTGTATCGATGGTCAATTCCGCCCGCAGGTTTTGATCTTCAATTAAAGCAGCGCTGCAACTCCGGGTGGAGGTATCAATTGCAAGTATGTACATTCGATTTGACGCTCGCCTTTGTCTTTCTTCCCCTGGCTTTGGGTTTGATTCCGGATTTTGTTTTTTCAGGTATTTTTTCCGCTTCAAGCGCAATGGGCAGGACTTCATCCATGTGCCTGACCGGAATAAATTTAATTTTACGTTTTACGTTGGCGGGAATTTTGACCAGATCTTTTTTATTTTTTTCAGGTAAAATAATTGTTCTGATCCCGGCTCGCACGGCCCCCAGTGCCTTCTCTTTTAAACCGCCAATGGGCAGGACCCTGCCTCTCAGGGTGATTTCACCGGTCATGGCGACATATTTATCAACTGTCCGGTTGGTCATGGCTGAAATAAGTGCAGTGGCCATGGCAATCCCCGCCGAAGGCCCGTCTTTCGGTATTGCACCTGCCGGCACATGAATATGAACATCCAGATTCTCAAAAATATTTTCATCCACGTTAAATGATTTGAGATTGGCCCGGGTGTAACTAAGCGCGGCCCTGGCGGATTCCTGCATAACATCCCCGAGCTGGCCGGTTATAATTAACTCTCCCTTGCCGCCGATCAGTGAGGCTTCGACATAAAGGGCTTCCCCCCCCACCTGGGTCCAGGCAAGTCCGGTGGACAGGCCAACCTGGCTCTGCTCCTGATCCATCTCCGGATAATACTTCGGAGGACCGAGATATTTCGGCAGATTGTTTTTGGTAATGATAAATTTACCTTTTTCACCTTCCGCGATTCTGCGGGCTATCTTACGGCAGATGGCGCCGATTTCTCTTTCAAGATTTCGCAAACCAGCCTCGCAGGTATATTCATCTATTATCTGAGAGAGAGCACCCTGGCTGATAGAGATGTTCCCGGCTCTTAATCCGTTGTTTTTAATCTGCCTCGGGAGAAGGTAAGTCTTTGCAATAATATTTTTCTCTTCCTGAGTGTAGCCGGCAAGCTGGATGACTTCCATACGGTCCAGGAGAGCCGACGGAATCGTATCTATAACATTGGCTGTTAAAATAAACATTACCCTGGACAGATCAAAGGCCAGGTTCAGATAATGATCGCTGAAAGCCGTATTCTGTTCCGGATCAAGCGCTTCCAGTAAAGCGGATGAAGGATCTCCGCGAAAATCGGACCCCAGTTTATCAATCTCATCCATCATAAACACCGGATTATTGGTACCGCACTGTTTGAGTCCCTGCAGTATGCGGCCGGGCAATGCACCGATATAGGTCCTCCGATGCCCGCGAATCTCGGCTTCATCCCTGATACCTCCCAATGAAATCCTGACAAATTTACGTTTCATGGCCCGGGCAATGGCCTGGCCCAATGATGTTTTTCCCACCCCGGGAGGTCCCACAAAACAAAGTATCGGCCCCTTCATTTTGGGATTGAGCTTGCGTACGCTCAAATACTCCAGAACTCTTTCCTTTACTTTATTCAAGGCATAATGGTCATGATCAAGAACTTTCTGAGCATTTTTTATATTGATGACATCCTTGGTGGATTTACTCCAGGGTATCTCTACCAGCCAGTCCAGATAGGTTCGTACCACCGTGGATTCCGCTGATTCAGGATGCATCTGCTCCATTCGTTTAAGCTGCTTCAGTGCTTCTTTTTCAGCATCCTTGGACATCTTTGCGCGCTTGATCTTCTTTTGATAATCCGCGATCTCTTCGGTTCTGTCATCAGTATCACCAAGTTCGCGGTGAATGGCCCTGACCTGCTCTCTTAAAAAGTAATCCTTCTGGGTTTTTGATATTTCATCCTTTACGTCCGATTGTATCTTGGCCTGCATGGAGGACAATGCAAGTTCACGGGAGAGCAGATCATTAACTTTTTTCAACCGTTTAAAGGGATCGACAAGTTCGAGGAGAGCCTGAGCCTCATCCAGTTTCAATCTTAAATTAGAGCCTACCAGATCGGCCAGTCGTCCTGGTTCGGTAATACTTTCCAGAATTGCCTTAACATCGCCTGTCAACTCTCCCCGAAGAGTTAAAATCTTTTCCGAATTCTCACGCACGTTGCGCATCAGGGCTTCGGTTTCTATACTGAGATCCTCGGGCGACTCTTCATTGATAATTTCAATTTTAACCCTGTACAAAGATCTTTTTCGCGTATATCTTATAATCCGTGCCTTGACAATTCCCTGAACAAGGGCCTTGACCCGTCCATCCGGAAGCTTGAGCATTCTCAGAATTCGGCTCACCATGCCGATACTGTAAATTTCTTCGGATTTAGGATTTTCCACTCCCGGATCTTTCTGAGTAGCGATGAATAAAAACCGGTCCTTGCCCATGGACTCTTCAACCGCGCGCACCGACTTTTCCCGGCCGACAAAAAGTGGTAAAAGCATATCGGAAAAGATAACCACATCACGCACCGGCATCATGGGAAGAATTTCCGGTATCTCGGGAAGCCCCTCATTTTCTTCAATTATACTGATCAAATCATCATTATCGGTTTTGGCCATTATAGCTCCTTAATGTTTATCTGAAATAGCTGAACTTTGAACCGGCACACCAGCTCAAATCGCCGATTTAAAAATAAATATAAAACATAAATATAATATGACAATATCAATCTTGATTTTTTTATTTACGCTTAATAGATTAAGGGGTTTGATAATCCAATACGCTATAGGGTATATGAAAACAAAAATTGAAAATTAGAAACTTGAATAGCCATCGTAGGGTGGGCTGTGCCCACCAAAAGACAAAATGCCTTTAAATTGTTTTTAACTTACAAAACAGGTTGCCATGCCATATCTGCTTCTCTTTTATACTTTTTTTTTCGGTCTTTGCATCGGAAGCTTTCTGAACGTATGTATCTACCGGCTGCCCCTTGGAAAATCAATTATCCGGCCGCGATCCATGTGCCCTTCCTGTGGCCGTGCCATTCATGCCCTGGATAATATTCCACTGTTCAGTTTTCTTATTTTACAAGGTAAATGCCGGAATTGCGATACCCCTATCCCCTGGCGCTACCCTCTTGTGGAATTGATTACCGGACTTTTCGCGGTCTGTGTCTTCCTGAAATTCGGACTGGATGCCCGGACTCTGATCTATTTTCTGTTCATTGCAGGGCTCCTGGTGATCACATTTATCGATATCGATCATAAAATCATACCGGATATAATATCCCTGCCCGGAATCCCCGTCGGTTTTGTCGCAGCCTTTATGATCCCTGATCTAAGTTATAAAAATTCACTGGCGGGTATCCTGATCGGCGGCGGCAGCCTCTATGCCGTTGCCTGGATCTACACACTGATCACCAGAAGAGAAGGTATGGGGGGCGG